>NZ_BAAAYN010000013.1 GCF_039536245.1 Cryptosporangium minutisporangium
GCGGCCGGACCCGCGACGGCCGGGACGGCACCGGCCGGGACGGCGGCGGACCGCTCGGCCGTGGAGCGCCGGGAGTCGGATCAACTCGCCGACATCCTGCGCGCGACGATCGCCGCGGTGATCCCCGGGCTCGGGGCCGCGCGGTTGCCGATCGGGCTCAGCGGCACCGTGTCGGCGGGCCCGGCGCTGTTCGCCGCGTTGGAGGAGGCGCGGCACGCCGCCGGATTGGCCGCCGCCCGCACCGAGGTCGCGGCGGTGGTCACCGCCGACGAGATCGACTCGCACATGCTGCTGCTCGGCAGCGTCCCGGACGAGGTCCGCCGCGCCTACCGCAACCGGGTGCTCGGGCCGGTGCTCGCCTACGACAGCGCGCACGACGCCGAGCTGGTGGCGACGCTGACGGCGTTCCTCGACCACGCCGGATCGTGGAGTCGGTGCGCCGAAGTGCTGCACCTGCACGTCAACACCGTCCGCTACCGGATCGCCAAGGTCGAGCAGCTCACCGGCCGGAACCTCGGTCGGCTCGACGATCGCGTCGACCTGTTCCTCGCCCTCCGGCTGAGCTGAGCCGCGCCGGCTGGGCTGAGCCGCGCCAGCTGGGCTGAGCGCTGAGCCTTCAGGCCGGGCTGAGCCTCCCGCCGCGCGCGGCCCGGTTCCGGACCGCGCGTGGCAGCGCGACCGCCGACTCAGCGGCCGGTGGAGCCGTCGATCAGCTCGCGGGTGATGTCGGCGTGCCCGGCATGCCGAGCGGTCTCCTCGATCATGTGCACGAGCACCCACCGCAGCGACAGACGGTGGCTGCGGTACTCCTCGGCGCACGGTGCGTCGAGGTCCGGCGCGCCCTCGATCAGCGCGTCGGAGTCCTTCCAGGCGGCCCGGTAGTCGTCCAGCAGATCGTCGACGGTGACGTCGTCGCCGACGGTCCAGCTGTCCCGATCCCACTGGACGCCGGGATCCCCGGCCCAGATGTGCCCGAACCAGTACCGCTCGTTGGCGGTCGCATGCTTGAGCAACCCGGCCAGGCTGGTGCCCGACGGCACCATCGCCCGTCGGGCGTCTTCCTCGGAGAGGTCGTCGACTTTGCGAACGATGGCTTGCCGGAGGTAGGCGAGGAACGCCAGGAGGGTTGTGGGTTCATCACCGACGATGAAGGGAGTCCTGCGGTCCGTCATCACTCCATTGTGCGGTGGAATCGCGCGGTGAATGGTGTGTTTCGTCAGGGTGTCGTCGCTCCTCCTGTCGTCACACGCGCCGTCACACGGTCACCCCGGACGCTGGTCGTCGACGGAGTCAGCGTGGCCCCGCGACATCAGGAGGAACGCATGCCGAAGTTCGTCATCGAGCGGGAGATCCCGGGTCTTGGCGCGTCCAGCCCGGAGGAGCTGCGGGCCGTCTCGCAGAAGTCCAATGCCGTACTGGACGAGCTGAACCCACATGTCCAGTGGATCCAGAGTTACGTCACCGACGACACGATGTACTGCGTGTACATCGCGGACGACGCGGAGCTGGTGCGGGAGCACGCCCGGCGGGGCGGGTTCCCGGCCGACCGCGTGAGCCGGATCCGGACGATCGTGGATCCGACGACCGCCGAGTAACCGCAGCGGGGAGGCCGGATGACGCTCGAGATCCACCTTCTCGGCTCTCCCCGCGTCGTTCGCGACGGAACGCAACGACCGGCGCCGCGCGGCCACAAGGTGTGGGGCCTGCTCGCCTACCTGGTGCTCCGGGAAGCGCCGGCCGGCCGGGCGCACGTCGCCGAACTGCTGTTCCCGACCGCCGACGATCCGCTGGCGGCGCTCCGGTGGAACCTCTCCGCAGCGCGCCGGCTGGTCGGTGACCCCGGCGCCTTCCGCGGAGATCCGCTGACCTCCGACTGGTCGGAGCCACCAACCGTGGACGTCTGGGAGTTGCGGACGCTCCAACCCGACGTGGAGCTGCTCGGATCGTTACGGTTCGCGGGCTGCCCGTCGTTCGAGATCTGGTTGGACGCACAGCGTCGGCACGTCCGTGGTGCGGTCGCTGCGCTGCTGCACGAACGCGCACTGGCCCGGCTGGCGAGCGGGGACGCGGACGGCAGCGCCGAACTCGCCGCGCAACTGGTCACGCTCGACCCGTACGACGAGAACCATCAGGTGCTGCTGGTCCGGGCCCTGGCCGTGGGCGGTCACGGCGTGGACGCCGCCCGCCGCGCCGCAGCCTGCCGAGAGCTCTTCCGCAACGAGCTGGGCGTCGAACCCAGTTCCGCTCTGGACGCCGCGATGGTCATCCGGACCGCGTCGACCACCACCCGCCCCGCGTCCGGCCGCCCGGCGGTGCAGGCGCTGCTGGACGCGGGCGAGGCGGCGATCAGCGCCGGGGCGCTGGACGCCGGACTGGAATGTCTGCGGCGAGCGGTCGTGGACGCGGAGCGGCTGGGCGAGGGTGCGGTCGTCGCGATGGCCTACGCCGCACTCGGCACCGCGCTCGTACACGCCGCCCGGGGGACCGACGAGGAGGGCGCGGCGGCGCTGCACCAGGCACTGACCTGCCGCGGGGCCGAGTCCGCAGTGCTGGCCACCGCCTACGTCGAGCTGGCCTACATCGAGTTCCTCCGGGCCCGCTACCAGCGGGTGGAGCCGTGGCTCCGCCGCGCCGCGGCGGTCACCACGCACTCCGCACAGCGCGCGGTCGCGCTCTCCGTACGCGGCAGCACGCTCAGCGATCTCGGCCGCTACGCCGACGCGCTGCGCACGTTGGACCACGCGCTGGACCGTGCCCGCGACGATCGCCGACACTCCTACGTCCTCTCGATGATCGGCCGCGTGCATCTGCTGCGGGGTGACCTCGACGCCGCGGAAGAGACGCTGGACGACGCGCTGAGCCGGGCGATCAGCAGCGGCTGGACGACGTTCGTGCCGTGGCCGGAGGCTTTCCGCGCGGAGGTCGACCTCCAGCGGGGAAACGTGTCGGCGGCCCGCACCCGGCTCGAGCACGCGTTCGCTCTCGGGTGCCAGATCGGCGATCCGTGCTGGGAAGGGCTGTCGGCGCGTGGTCTGGGCCTGGTCCAGGCCGCCGAAGGCGACCCGACCGGTGCGGTGGAGACGCTGCTCGACGCCCGGCGACGCGCGGGCCGCCTCCCCGACGGGTACGTCTGGGTGGAGGCGTACGCGCTGGACGCGCTGGCGACGGTCGGTGCCACCGCGCGCCATCCGGGGGTCGCCGGCTGGGCGGCCGAGCTGGCCGCGATCGCGGAGCGCAGCGGCATGGCGGAGCTGAGTGCGCGGGCCGCTCTGCACCGTCGATGGGCCGGTGATCCGGGTGCGGCCGAGGCCGCCCGTGCGCTCGCCGCCTCCGTCGACAACCCCGCCCTCACGACGCTGCTCGCCTGACACCCGCGCCGGTGCCGGTGCCGCCCACGGTCAGCCCTCCAGTGCGTCGCGCAACGACGGAGGGATGTGGTCGGCATGCTCGCCGGGAAGGCCCGCGCCGACCAGGACAGCCCTCGCCGCGTCGGCCGACAGCCCTGCCCACCAGCGGGAGACGAGCGCTTCCCAGCCGTCGCTCGCCAGCCGCCCGTAGGCCCGCACCCGGGCCAGCCCGCCGTCCGGGAACACGTCCACACGCAGGTGGGTGGCGCGTGTCCCGGGGTCGGTGGGGAACCAGTGGGGCGTGTCCGGCAGCAGCGGACGCTGCCCCAGCAGCTCTTCCCACCCCGGGTGATCCGGGTCCTCGACCGCGGCGAGCCCGTGCGCGCCGGCGTCGAGGGCGCGCACCCGGACCGCGCCCGGTGCGTTCCCGACGAAGTGCGTGGTGTCGACGACCAGCTGTCGGACCTGACCCGGACCGGCCAGCCGGATCAGCAGCCAGTCGTTGCCAGCGCCCCGGCGTCGACGGGTCTCCCAGCCCTGACCCATGGTCTGCGCCTGTCCGGGCAGCAGTACGTGATCGGCGGGGGAGTAGAAGCGGTTGCTGCAGTCGTCGACCCGGCCGCCGTTCTCCAGCGCGGCCAGGTCCAGCGGCATCCCCACGAGCCGACGCGGATCGGGCACGACCTCACCGAGCACCCGCAGCCGAGCGACACCACCGTCCGGGGCGATGTTCAGCCGGACGTGGGTCACCAGCGGTCCGTCGGCTACGTCCACCGCGTTGGCGGTGTCGCCGGCGAGCCGCACCCGACCGGTGAGCGGCACCCATCCCTCGTCGCCGGTGAGCGATCCGACGTCCGGATAGCCGTCGACGTACCGGCCTTCCAGCCAGCACTCCTCCGGGAAGTTGCCGGTGAAGTGCGCGGTGTCGACGATCGCCTGCCGGACGAACCCGGGAGCACCGAGCCGCACGATCGCCCAGTCGTGCCCGGGTGAGCGCCGTCGGCGCGTCTCCCAGCCGTCGTAAATCTGTCCCTTGTGTCCGAACGTGTGCGGCTGGAACAGCGGCACGTCCGGCCGGATCAGGTTCTCCTTCTCCGCGAACGTCTCGTCGTTCGCCGCGACAACAGCACCGCCGAGCGGACGCGCCGCCAGATCGATCATGCGTTCCCCCTGATCATGAGCTGCCCGGTTGGCTCGTCGCCGGTCACTCGGCGCCCACGCAGCCAGGTTTCGCGCACGATGCCGGCCAGCGGACGGAACGCGTACGGCGTCACCGGGTGGCGGTGGTGCAGCCGCGCCGGATCGACCACGCGCCCGGCGTCCGGCTCGAAAACGGCGAAGTCGGCGTCGAAGCCCAGCGCGATCCGGCCTTTGCGCCGGAGGCCGGCGATCTCCGCCGGCCGCTGGGACATCCAGCGGGCGACGTCGGCCAGCGCGAACCCACGGGTCCGTGCCTCGGACCAGATCGCCGACAGACCGACCTCGACCGACGCGATCCCACCCCAGGCGACGCCGAAATCGCCGATGTCGAACCGCTTCAGCTCCGGTATGCAGGGGGAGTGGTCGGAGACGATGCAGTCGATCACCCCGGCCCGCAGGCCCTCCCAGAGCAGTTCGCGATTGCTAGCCTCCCGAATCGGTGGGCAGCACTTGTACTGCGTCGCGCCGTCGGGAACCGCTTCCGCGGTGAAGCTGAGGTAGTGCGGACAGGTTTCCGCCGTGATTTTTACGCCGTCCCGGCGGGCGGAGACGAGCATGGGCAGGGCATCGGAGCTGGACAGGTGCAAGATGTGCACCCGGGCTCCGGTCCAGCGCGCCACCTCGATGACCTGCGCGATCGCCACGTTCTCCGCGCCGCGGGGCCGGGAGGCGAGGAAGTCGGCGTACCGCTCGCCGTGTGCGGTGGGGGCCCGGTCGATCGCCTGCGAGTCCTCGGCGTGCACGACGAGCAGCGCGTCGAAGCTCTGTAGCGCCTCGAGGGCCTCTTCCAGCTGGGCGGGGTTCACCGGAGGGAACTCGTCGACGCCGGAGTGCAGCAGGAAGCACTTGAACCCGAACACGCCGGAGTCGTGCAGCCCGCGCAGATCGGACAGGTTGCCCGGCACCACGCCACCCCAGAACCCGACGTCGCAGTGCACCTGACCGGCCGCGACCTTGCGCTTGATCTCCAGCGCGGCCACGTCCGTCGTCGGGGGGATGCTGTTCAACGGCATGTCGACGATCGTCGTCACGCCACCGGCGATCGCGGCGCGGGTGGCGGTGGCGAAGCCCTCCCACTCGGTGCGGCCCGGCTCGTTGACGTGCACATGGGTGTCGACGACGCCGGGCATCAGCACCGAGTCGTCCGGGATCCGGACCTCCTCGGGGGCCGACAGGTCGGCGTCGAACGGCTCGATCGCCACGATCCTGCCGCCGGCGACGCCGATCGCCCGGTCGACCTCGCCGGTCGCGGTCACCACCCGCCGCGCGCGGATCACGACGTCCAACACTGTGTCCCTACCTTCCCGGGGTCGTGCTGCCGTTCCGGCCGCGCTGCCGGGATCGTTCGGTCGCCGTCGCCGGTCGCCCCACCCAGGGTCGTCCGCGCACCTCGCGCAGTGCCGGGGCGGTTCGCCGGGCACGGTCAGGCTCTCGGCCTGGACAGCCGCCGGAGCTGCGCCACGTCCAGCGCGACGGCGGCCACTTCCTCTTCGGTGAGCGCGCCGCAGTCGAGCCCGCGCAGGATGACCGTGGAGAGCGCCCGCGCGGTCGCCGGCTCGTCCACCACACCGCTCTGACTCGAGGAGCGGGCGAGGTAGGTGCTCAACCGGGCGCCGGCGGCCGGGAGCGCGTCCCGGAAGAACACGTACGTGGCCAGGTACCGGGTGATCAGGTGCCCGGGGTGCATGTCCCAGCCCTGGTAGTAGGCCCGCTCCAGCGAGCGGCGCACCAGCCGGGCGTGCAGCCGCCAGGCGTCGTGCACGTTCTCGGTGGGGCCGGTCGGCATGACGTTCGTCGATCCGTCCACCGCGGGGACGCCGGCCTGGACGGCGGCGAGCAGCATCACGGCCTTGGCGTGGTCGGCGACCGGGTGCTCCAGCGACTGGAACGCAGCGGCCACTCCGCAGGCGGCGCTGTAGTCGTAGGTGCCGTAGTGGACGCCCGCGCAGCGCGTCCCCGCGGCTCCCACGAGTCGCGCAACGGTGGCCGTTCCGTCTGCGGACTGGATGGCGCTCGGCAGCTCGATCTGCAATTCGACGCCGATCGTTCCGGACGTCAGCTGGTGGGCGTCCTCGATCGCGTCGACGACCGACAGCACGGCCTCGACCTGCGCCACCGACGAGACCTTCGGCAGCGTCACGACAAAACGGCCGGAGAGGATCGGCGGCATCTCCGGTCCGTCCGGGAGCGCGGTGCAGAGCGCACCGACCAGCAGGTCGAGCGTGCGGACGCCGCGGCGCCGGTCACGCGTCTCCATCGATTTCACCCGGAGACCCAGCGAGAACGGGGCACCGTCCCGGCCGATCAGCGCCGCCATCGCCTGGCCGGCCTTCTGGGCGTCGGCGTCCTCGTCGGCGTCCGACCGGTAGCCGTACCCGTCCTCGAAGTCGATCCGCAGGTCCTCGATCGGCTCGGTCGCGAGCTTGACCCGCACTCGGGGCAGCGCGCCGTGGACCGCCTCGACCGGTAGCCCCGTCGCGGTGGCGAGCTGGTCGGCGAAGGGCGCGTGCTCGTCGAGCAGCGCCTGCGCTTCGGTGCCCCACCGGGCAGGCAGCCCGGCGCTGAACTGGTCGGCAGGCACGTAGACCGTGTGCACCGGCTGACGCCCTGGCGCCGGACGCTCGTGCTGGAGCGCCAGGGCCGCATCGGTCTCGGCCAGGCGGGCGTCGAGCTCGTCGAGGAGCTCGTCCAACGGTGCCATCACCGCACCAGCGCATACGCGGGCAGCGTGAGGAAGTCGACGAACTCGTCGGCGAGCGCGACCTGCTCGAACAGAGCCCGCGCCTGGTCGTACCCGGCACCGAGTTCGGCGATCTCCTCGTCCAGGATCCGCCTGACCAGCGACTCGGTGACCGGCTCGCCGGTGTCGAGGATCGTGCCCTGGGCGATCCACTGCCAGACCTGGGACCGGGAGATCTCCGCGGTCGCCGCGTCCTCCATCAGGTTGTTGATCGCGACCGCGCCGAGGCCACCCAGCCAGGCCTTCAGGTACTGCAGCGCGACCGAGACGTTGGCGCGCAGGCCGTCCTCGGTGACGTCTCCGGGCGTGTTGGCGACGTCGAGCAGATCGGAGGCGGCGACGTGGACGTCCGGCCGCAACCGGTCGACCTGGTTGGGTCGGTCGCCCAGCACCGCGTCGAACACCTCCCGGCAGACCGGGACGAGGTCCGGGTGAGCGACCCAGGAGCCGTCGAAGCCGTCCCCGGCCTCGCGCTCCTTGTCCGCGCGGACCTGGGCGAGCGCCCTGGCGTTCACCTCGGGGTCGCGGCGGCTCGGGATGAACGCGGCCATGCCGCCCATCGCGAACGCGCCGCGCTTGTGGCAGGTCGCGACCAGCAGCTCGGTGTAGGCGCGCATGAACGGCGCGGTCATCGTCACCTTCGCCCGATCGGGCAACACGAACTCGGGGCCCGCGTTCCGGAAGTTCTTGATCACGCTGAACAGGTAGTCCCAGCGCCCCGCGTTCAACCCGGACGCGTGTTCCCGCAGCTCGTAGAGGATCTCCTCCATCTCGAACGCGGCGGTGATCGTCTCGATCAGCACGGTGGCGCGGATCGTGCCGTGCGGAATGTCCAGGGCCTGCTCGGCGCGGGTGAAAACGTCGTTCCAGAGCCGGGCCTCGAGGTGGCTCTCGGTCTTCGGCAGGTAGAAGTACGGGCCGCTGCCGCGCCGCAGCAACTCCTGCGCGTTGTGGAAGAGGTAGAGCCCGAAGTCGACGAACCCGCCGGCGATCGGCTCCCCGTCGACCGTGATGTGCTCCTCGTCCAAGTGCCAGCCCCGTGGGCGGGTGACGACGACCGCGAGGTTCCCGTCGTTCAGCCGGTACGACTTCTCACCGCTGGTGATGGTCAGCTCGCGGCGGGTGGCGCGGTAGAGCGAGACCTGGCCACCGACGACGTTGTCCCAGTGCGGTGTGTTCGCGTCCTCCAAGTCGGCCAGCCAGACCTCGGCGCCGGAGTTCAGCGCGTTGATCGTCATCTTGGGGTCGGTCGGGCCGGTGATCTCGACGCGGCGGTCCTGCAGGTCCGCGGGGGCCGGCGCGACCATCCAGGACGGGTCGTCGCGGATTCCGGCGGTCTCCGGGAGGAAGTCGAGCTTGCCGTTGCGGGCGATCTGGGCGCGACGCTCGGCGCGGCGGGCCAGCAACTCGTTCCGGCGGGTACCGAACGTCCGGTGCAGGTCGGCGAGGAAGGCGAGTGCCTCGGTGGACAGGATCGTCGTGGCGCCGTCGACTGTCGTAGGGACGGTTTTCACCCCGCTCGGGTCAGTCACGCTGCGCCTCCTCCGATCCGCCGATCGTTACACCGTATGTGGGGTGTACCCCCGGCTGACAAGGTACGAGGCGGATATATCCGCCCGTCTCCCGACGGGGCGTTTTGGAGGAACGTCCAGTTCTGACTACGCAGCGGCGTCTAGGGATGGCGCAGGTCCGCGTTGAGCGTCCGGGCCCAGGGCGCGTCGACCTCGTGGGCGCCCATCGAGACGACGACCGTGCAGAGCGCGCCGGTGGCGAAGAACGCCTGAACGTCCTTCTCCGGTGCGCCGGAGACGCCGCACGCGTAGTCGACGAGGCGCTCGTAGCCCTCGCGGACCGCGCGCTTGACCTCGGGGACGGAGATCGCGGCGCACTGGGCGTGCATCTGGAGCAGCAGGAGGTCCTGGTCGGCGATCAGGTTGGCGTAGGCGCCGCCCATCGCCCGAAGGACGTCGGTGGGGGCGGCTCCGGCTCCGCGTGCGGTGCCGGTGGCTGCGGCCGCGCCGGCGGCGAAGCTCTCCTGGATGCGGGCGAAGCAGCGCTCGACGACCGCGGCGAAGAGCGTCTCCTTGTCCGGGAAGAGCCGGTACAGGTACGCCTGGGAGATGCCGGCGGCGCGGGCGACCTCCACCGTCGTCGTGCCGAAGTAGCCCCGGGCGGCGAATGCGCTGATCGCGGTGGCGAGCACCGTTTCCCGCCGATCCTCAGCGGTAGAGAGTGTGCGCGGCGACATGTGAGTAGTCAATCACACCCATGGTGGGCGGCCCGACCAGAACGGCGCTGACAGGCGAGCGCGAGGCCTGGAGACCACAGCAAAGGTCGCGGCGGCCTCGCGCTCGACTGCCAGCCCCGCTCTGGACGGGCTCCAGCTCAGGACGGAGTGCGTACAGCGCTCAGCGGATGCGGGCTCCGGAGATCGCGCGAGCGATCACCAGGCGCTGGATCTCGGACGTGCCCTCGAAGATCGTGTAGATCTTCGAGTCGCGGTACATCCGCTCCACCGGGTGCTCCCGGCTGTAGCCGGCTCCACCGAGCAGCTGCACCGCCCGCTCGGTCGCCCACACCGCGACCTCGCCGGCCTTGAGCTTCGACATCGAGCCCTCGCCGGCACCGAACTCCTTGCCGGTGCGCCCCATCCACGCGGCCCGCCACACCAGCAGCCGGGCGGCGTCGATCTCCATCTTCATGTCCGCCAGCGCGAACGCCACGGCCTGGTTCTCGATGATCGGACGACCCCAGGTCTCGCGTCCCTTGGCGTAGTCGAGCGCGTACTCGTACGCGGCCCGGGCGATGCCGATCGCCTGAGCGCCCACGGTCGGCCGGCTCACCTCGAACGTCCGGAGTGCAGCCTGACCCTTGCTGCCGACACCCTCCCGGGCGCGGGCCAGCTTCTCGTCCAGCTTCTCCTTCTCCCCGAGCAGGCAGCTCCCCGGGATGCGGACGTCGTCCAGGAACAGGTCGGCGGTGTGGGAAGCCCGCAGACCGAGCTTCTTCACCTTGCGCGCGGTGGAGAGCCCCTTGGTGCCCGGCGGGATGACGAACCCGGCCTGGCCGCGCGACCCCAGTGACGGGTCCACCGACGCGATGACGACGTGGACGTTCGCGATGCCGCCGTTGGTGATCCACGCCTTCGAGCCGTTGAGCACCCACTCGTCGGTCGCCTCGTCGTACCGGGCGCGCGTCTTCATGCCCGAGACGTCCGACCCGGCCTCGGCCTCCGACACCGCGAACGCGCCGAGCTTCGGATCGGCCTCGTCGCCGAAGCACTGCGGCACCCACTCGGCCAGCTGGTCGGGCGTCCCGGAGGCGAAGATGCCGGCCACGGCGAGCGTCGTGCCGAAGATCGACATCGCGATCCCGGCGTCGCCCCAGAACAACTCCTCGTTGATGATCGGCAGGGAGAGCCCGGTCTCGTCGCCCCACCAGGTGGCGAGCGACTCGAACCCGTAGAGGCCGATCTTCGCTGCCTCCTGAATCACCGGCCAGGGAGTTTCTTCGCGCTCGTCCCACTCGTGCCCGGCCGGGCGCACCACGTCCTTCGCGAACCCGTGCACCCACTCACGGAGATCGTCTTGTTCTTCAGTCAGGTCAAGGCTGAACATCGCGTCCTCGTTCTGAGCGGGGGGCAGGGCCTGCTCGAAGACCCCAGCGCCGAAGAAAACCTACCGAGAAGTAAACTTACTGGCGAGTAGATTACTGACCGGATGGGTAGGCTGCAAGCGTGACTGGCCCCTCCAGACGTCTTCCGCGGCGTGTGCGCGAGCAGCAGATGCTGGACGCAGCCACCGCCGTCTTCTCCGAGCGGGGCTTTCACGCCGCCTCGATGGACGAGATCGCCGAGCGTGCCGGGATCTCCAAGCCCATGGTCTACCTCTACCTGGGCTCCAAAGGCGAGCTGTTCAGCGCCTGTATTCGTCGCGCCGGTGCCCAGCTGACCGAGTCGATCAGCGCGGCGGCCGACCCCGAACTACCCGCCGAGCAACAGCTCTGGGCCGCGGTCCAAGCCTTCTTCCACTTCGTCGGCGCGCACCGTGACGCCTGGGCCGTGATGTTCCGCCAGGCCCGCGGCGAGGGCGAGTTCGCCGGTGAGGTGGCCGGGATCCGCAGCCTCGTGATCGGCAACGTCGCCGACCTGTTCGCCCGCGCGATCCATTCGGCCGGCGCGATCGACCCGGGCCCCGACGAGCTGCAGGCGCTGGCCCACGCGCTCGTCGGAACCGGCGAGTCGATGGCCGAGTGGCTGTTGGACCACCCGGCCGAGGAGCCGGAGACCGCGGCCACCCGACTGATGAACGTGCTCTGGATGGGGCTCGGAAGCCTCATCCGGGGTGAGGTGTGGCGGACATCTACTCCCGGAGCGCCCGTCCAGTGAGGTGCGGGCGTCCTTTCGACGCCACTGACAGGTCCCAGCCGCCAGCCGCCTCGCGCGCGCCGAACTCCACAGTCGTCGGCAGCAGTACCGGTTTGGCGAACCGGACGTCCACTGTGTACGCGTCCGGCAGGCGTCCGCCGAGCGCGGCCAGGCAGCGGGCCTTCACCCACATCCCGTGCGCGATCGCACGCGGGAACCCGTACAGTTTCGCGGTGAGCGGGTGCAGGTGGATCGGGTTGCGGTCGCCCGAGGCCGACGCGTAGGCGCGCCCGATCGATCCGGGTACCCGCCAGACCGCGGTCGGTGCGGGCCCGTCCCCGGTCCCGTCCACTACGTAGTCCGACGCGAGGGCAGCGGCGCCGTCCGAGTCGCCGTCCGCCGAGGCGGCCTCGGGGCCACCGCCGTCGTCCGGATGGCTGCCCGAGCCGCGGCGGAGGTACGTGGCGACGCCGCGCCACACCGTCTCGTCGCCGATCCGCGCGTGCGTGACCACGTCGAACTGGCGCCCACGCCGGTGCGGGCGCAGGCCCTCGGCGGTGACCTCGAAAGTCAGCGGCTCGGTGGGAGCGATCGGCCGGAGCTGGCTGATCGTGTTGCCGATGTGGACGATGCCGGGCAGGGGGAACGGGAACTTCGGCTCCGACATCAGCGCGATCGCGAGCGGGAACGCCAGCACGTGCGGGTAGGTGCCGGGGAGCGTGCTCCCCAGGCCGAACCCGCACACCCGGGCGTAGTCCGCGAGCCGCTCCTGGTCCACCGCCACGTCGCGGAGCACCAGCCGCGTGTCGGGCAGCTCCTTCCCGCCTCCTCGCTTCAGCAGGGCCTTGGGGTAGAGCACCGCAAGGTTCGGTGCCCGCTCGAGCACGCGTACCGGCCCCGATCCGCCCGCAGGGGAACCGTCGGCGCGCGGCGTCGCGTCGGTGTTGTCGTTCATCACGCGCCCAGGAGGCTCTGGCCGCAGACGCGGACCACGTTGCCGTTCACCCCGGCGGAGCCGGGGGAGGCGAACCAGGCGACGGTCTCCGCGACGTCCACCGGCCGACCGCCCTGGGTCATGCTGTTCATCCGCCGGCCGGCCTCGCGGATCACCAGCGGGACCGCGGCGGTCATCTGGGTCTCGATGAACCCGGGCGCCACCGCGTTGATCGTGCTGCCGCGGGAGGCGAGCGTCGGCGCCAGCGACTGCACCATGCCGATCACGCCGGCTTTGCTGGTGGCGTAGTTCGTCTGTCCCATGTTTCCGGCGATGCCGGCGATCGAGGACGTCGCGATGATGCGGCCACCGGTGCGTAGCACGTTCTGGTCGAGCAGGACGTCGTTGATGCGCTCTTCGCTGCTGAGGTTGACGTCGAGGACGAGGTCCCAGCGAGCGGGTTCCATCCGGCCGAGCGTGCGGTCGCGGGTGACCCCGGCGTTGTGCACGACGATGTCCACGCCGTCGACGAGGTGCTCGGCCAGCGTGCGGGGCGCGTCGTCGGCGGTGACGTCGAGGGTGAGCGTCGAGCCGCCGACGCGCACGGCGACGTCGGCCAGTGCGGAGGCCGCCGACGGGACGTCGACGCAGACCACGTGGGCGCCGTCCCGGGAGAGCACGTCGACGATCGACTCGCCGATGCCCCGCGCGGCGCCGGTGACGACGGCGACCTTGCCGGCGAGCGGTCGCTGCCAGTCGTCGGGCGCTGTCACGTCGGATGGGCCGATCCGGATCACCTGACCGGAGACGTAGGCCGACCGGCCGGAGAGCAGGAAGCGGAGCGTCGACTCAATGCCGTCCTCCGCCCCCGGCGTCACGTAGACCAACTGCGACGTGACGCCGCGCTTGACCTCCTTGCCGGTCGAGCGGGTGAAGCCCTCCAGGGCTCGCTGGGCGGTCGCTTCGCGGAAGTCGGCGCAGTGCTCCGGCGGCGTGCCGAGAACGACGATCCGGCCGTTCGGCGCCACCGAGCGCACCTGCGGGGAGAAGAATTCGTAGAGCGCGCGGAGCTGCTCGCTGCGGGTGATACCGGTGGCGTCGAAGACCAGCGCGTGCGGCTTCTGGCCAACCGGGCGGGCTTCGGCGCGCGGGCCCGGTTCGCGCACGGTGACGTCGGCTGCGGCCAGGACCGGGCGGATCGACTTGGCGAGCCGGCCGCCGGGCGCCGACCCCAGCACCACCGGACCGGCCGCGACCGGGTCACCGGTCCGGTGGCGGCGGAGGACGGGCGGCTCGGGTAAGCCGACGCGGCGGGCCAGGAAGCGACCCGGGGAGGACGTGACGAGCTGCTGGTAGCGGTCGCGCATGAGTGGTGGGCTTCCTCGCTGTGGGTGTTCTTACTGGTTGGTAAGACTACTCGCGAGTAAGGTGGAGGCAAGCGGTTGGAACACGGAAGGAGCACCGCAATGGCGGGCACTACGGCTGACGGCGGTACTACCCCGACCGACGAGTCGAAACCCAAGGGCCGGCGGGCGGCTCGGAGCGGAGCCGCTTCGGGTGCGCCGGGGGCGCCGGGGGCGCCGCGGCGGGTAGCGGTGGTGGGCGGGAACCGGATCCCGTTCGCGCGGCAATTCGGCCCGTACGCGCGGGCGTCCAACCAGGACATGCTCACCGCGGCGCTCGACGGGCTGGTGGCCCGGTACGGCCTGACCGGTCGGGTACTCGGCGAGGTGGTCGCGGGTGCGGTGATCAAGCACAGCCGCGACTTCAACCTGACCAGGGAGACGGTGCTGGCCACCGCGCTCGACCCCCGGACACCGGCCTACGACATCCAGCAGGCCTGCGGCACCGGGCTGGAGGCGGCGATTCTCGTCGCGAACAAGATCGCGCTGGGTCAGATCGACTGGGGCATCGCCGGCGGCGTCGACACCGCGAGCGACGCCCCGCTGGTGCTCAACGAGAAGTTCCGGCAGCTGCTGCTGACGTTCAACCGGGCGAAGACGACGTCCCAGCGGTTGGCGTTGTTACCGCGGTTGCGGCCAGGCTTCCTGGTCCCCGAGATCCCGCGGAACGCCGAGCCGCGGACCGGCCTGTCGATGGGTGACCACGCGGCGCTCACCGCCGCGGCGTGGGAGGTCGGCCGCGCCGAGCAGGACGAGCTGGCGGCGGCGAGCCACCGCAACCTGGCCGCGGCGTACGAACGCGGCTTCTTCGACGACCTGATCACGCCGTACCTGGGGCTGGAGCGCGACCAGAACCTCCGGCCGAACTCGTCCGTCGAGAAGCTCGCGACTCTGAAGCCGGTCTTCGGCAAGGGTCCGAACGCCACGATGACGGCGGGCAACTCGACACCGCTCACCGACGGGGCCTCGGCGGTGCTGCTCGCCTCGGAGGAGAAGGCCGCTGCGCACGGGCTGCCGGTGCTGGCGTGGTTCACGCACTGCGAGACCGCGGCCGTCGACTTCGTGCACGGCGACGAAGGGCTGCTGATGGCGCCGGCATACGCGGTGCCGCGGATGCTCGCGAGGGCCGGGCTGACGCTGCAGGACTTCGACTACTACGAGATCCACGAGGCGTTCGCGTCGCAGGTGCTGGCGACGCTGAAGGCCTGGGAGGACCCGGCGTTCTGCAAGGAGAAGCTCGGTCTGGACGCTCCGCTCGGGTCGATCGACCGGTCTCGTCTGAACGTCAACGGTTCGTCGCTGGCAGCGGGGCACCCGTTCGCGGCGACCGGCGGGCGCATCGTCGCCACCGCAGCGAAGCTCCTGGCCGAGAAGGGGTCGGGTCGCGCCCTGATCAGCATCTGCGCCGCCGGCGGCCTAGGCGTCACCGCTATCCTCGAGCGCTGAGCGCGCCGCTGGCGCTGCGCGGATTTACGTCGAATCCGTCTCCACGGGGTCCGTGGGGGCGGGTTTGACGTAAACGAGCGCGCGCCCCCTCTGCGCAGGGCGGTGCGGCGCGTAACAGGCGCCTCGGCGCGGGGAGCGAACCAACGATTCGGTTGGGGCGGGCGTCGGCGGGGCATGGACGCGGTATGCCTGAGCACTGGTACCGCGAGGCGGTCGTCTACTGCTGTGACGTCGAGACGTTCCAAGACTCCAACGGTGACGGGGTCGGCGACTTCCCCGGCCTGACGAGCCGTCTCGATTACCTGGCCCGCCTCGGCGTGACCTGCCTCTGGCTCAACCCCATCCACCCGACGCCCAACCGCGACGACGGGTACGACGTCGCCGACTTCTACACGGTCGATCCGCGGCTGGGCACGCTCGGCGACTTCGCCGAGATGCTGCACGAGGCAGGCAACCGGGGCATCCAGGTGATCATCGACCTGGTCGTGAACCACACGTCGAACCAGCACCCGTGGTTCCAGAGCGCCCGGCAGAGCCCCGATTCCCCGTACCGCGACTGGTACGTCTGGTCCGAGACCGAGCCGAAGGACCGCCGGGAAGGCATGGTCTTCCCCGGCGAGCAGAAGGAGACCTGGAGCTACGACCGCACCGCGAAGGCCTGGTTCTACCACCGCTTCTACGACTTCATGCCCGACCTCAACATCGCGAATCCCGAGGTCAGGGCCGAGATCAAGCGGATAGCGGCGTTCTGGGTCCAGCTCGGTGTCGCCGGTTTCCGGATGGACGCGGCGCCGTTCGTCATCGAGGCCACCCCGCAGTCCCCTAAGGACTTCGAGTTCCTCACCGAGCTCCGCGCCCACCTGCAGTGGCGACGCGGCGACTCGGTGATCCTCGCCGAGGCGAACGTGCCCGCCGAGGAGCTCCCGCTGTTCTTCGGTGACTCCGGCGGCTCCGCCAACCGCCTGAACATGCTGTTCGACTTCACGCTCAACGCGCGGATGATGCTCGCGCTGGCCCGTAGCGACGCCGAGCCGGTGATCGACGCGCTCCGCGACACCCCGAAGCTTCCCGAGTCCGCGCAGTGGGCGACGTTCCTGCGCAACCACGACGAGGTCGACCTCTCCAAGCTCACCGCCGAGCAGCGCAGCGACGTCTTCGCCGAGTTCGGCCCGGATAAGGACATGCAGCTCTACGAGCGGGGCATCCGCCGGCGGCTGGCCCCGATGCTCGGCAACGACCGACGTCGGATCGAACTCGCCTACGCCATGCAGTTCTCGCTGCGCGGCACCCCGGTGATCCGCTACGGCGAAGAGATCGGGATGGGCGACGACTTGTCGCTGAACGGCCGTGACTCCATCCGGACGCCGATGCAGTGGACGCCGGGCCTGAACGCCGGCTTCTCTCGCGGCAACGAGCTGGTACGCCCGGTGATCAGCGACGGCGAGTACGGCCACCAGACGCTCAACGTCGTGTCCCAGCAGCAGGACCCCGGCTCGCTGCTGAGCTGGTTCGAGCGCATGATCCGGACGCTGCGGCAGTGCCCGGAGGTCGGCCTCGGAGGCTGCAGCGTCGTCGACGTCCCGATGCCCCGACACGTCCTCGCGCACCAGGCCGACCAGGCCGAGCGCGGTGCGATGGTCTTCCTGCACAACCTCGCAGACGAGGAGGTGACGGTTGATCTTTCGACTTTGGGGGAAAAGGCTGAAGACCCGTACGAACTACTCGCAGACAGGAACTATCCGCCGGTGGACGAGACGTTGAGCAAGATTTCTCTCGCTGGCTACGGCTACCGCTGGATCCGGCTCCGCGACAGCACCGGACGTCGTACCGGCGGCCAGGCCACGCGCGGAGGCCTCGCATGATCGGTGACACCGCACGGATCACCCGCCACGCGTCGGCCGCGGAGTACGGCGACGAGGTCACCGAGCGAGTGGGCGCCACGATCGGAGTCGAGGAGGAGTTCCACGTCCTCGACCCGGCCACCGGGGATCTCGTCCCGGAGGCGCTCGCCCTGCTCGCGCACCCCAGCGACGACCAGGAGCACGAGCCCGAGGCCGAGCTGCTGCGCTCGGCGATCGAAACCGCGACGCCGGTCTGCCGCAGCCTCGCCGAGGCCCGGACCGAGGTGATCGCGAGCCGCCGCGCGCTGATCAAGGCGGCGTCCGAGCACGACGTGGCGGTCGCCACCGCCGGTACCGTGCCGGCGTCCGGCCTCCGCTCGATGGGGGTCTACCCCAAGGAGCGGTACCGCCAGATGGCGGCCGAGTACCAGCAGCTCGTCCGGGAACAGGCGGTCTGTGCGTTCCAGGTGCAGGTCGGGGTCCCGAATCGTGACCTGGCGGTCGGGATCGTCGGGCAGATCCAGCCCTGGTTGCCGGTACTCCTGGCGCTGTCGGCCAGCTCGCCCTTCTTCGCCGACACCGACACCGGGTACGCGTCCTACCGGACGATCGTCTGGTCGCGCTGGCCGACCGCGGGCCCGGTGCACGGATTCCGCTCCGCGGCCGAGTACGACGAGACGGTCCGGACGCTCGTCGCGAGCGGCATCATCCGCGACCCGGGGATGGTGTACTTCGACGCCCGGCCCTCGGCGCGGTACCCGACCGTCGAAATCCGGATCACCGACGGCTGCCCGCGGGTGGACGACGTCGTCCTGCTCACCGGTCTGGGCCGGGCGCTGGTGGTCACTGCGGCGGACGAACTCGCGCGCGGTATCGCCCCGGTCAACGTACGTCCCGAGCTGCTGCGGGCAGCGAACTGGCGAGCGGCTCGCTCCGGGCTGGGCGGCGAACTCCTGAGCCCCGGCACTGGCGAGGCGGTTCCCGCCGCCGAGGTCGTCCGCCGGTTGCTCGAGCACGTCGGTCCGGCGCTGGACCAGAACGGTGACACCGACGAGGTGCAGGCGCTGCTCGCCGATCTGGTCACCAGGGGCACATCCGCCGACCGGCAGCGGGAGGCGTTGGGACGCCGGGGCACGCTGAGTGACGTCGCCACGCAGCTGGTCAACGAGACCCGGGCAGGCATCGACGATTGAGGGATATTCGGGCCGACCCTTGCCTCCCGGTCCGAGATGATGTTACCGAGGTGTGTCGCCGCCACTGAGGCTTGTGCGGCGCATGCCAATTCCCCGGTCAACTGACCGATGTGGTCGGTAAGGTGGGCGTCGTGGAACAGCACGAGGACGCCCGCCTCGCCGACATACTCCCATCGGACATCGAGCCGGAACGACCCAGCGCAGCCAGGGTCTACGATTACTACCTCGGTGGATCTCACAATTTCGCGGTCGACCGTGCGATGGCCGAACAGGCTATTCGTATTCTCCCGGAATTACCGGCGAACATGCGCGCCAATCGGGCTTTTCTGCGTCGCGCAGTCCGATACATGATCTCGCAAGGCGTGCGGCAATTCCTCGATTTGGGATCGGGAATTCCCACCGTGGGCAACGTGCACGAGGTCGCGCTGAGTGAGGCGTCGGACGCTCGCGTGGTCTACGTGGACATCGACCCGGTCGCGGTCGCACACAGCCAATCCATTCTGGAGCCCGTTCCGGCGGCGACGGTCGTGCAGGCCGACATCACCGACCCGACGACCGTCCTCGGGCACGCTCGGCAGCACCTGGACTTCAGCCGGCCGGTCGGCGTGCTGATGATTGCGCTGCTGCATTTCGTGCCGGAGTCGGCGAACCCTGGCGCGCTGGTGGCCCGGTACCGCGACGTGCTGGCGCCCGGCAGCTTCCTCGGGATCTCGCACGGCACCTCCGACGAGCAGGGCGAGCGCGGGCCTGCGATGGAGGCGCTCTACTCGCGCAGCGCGAATCCGCTGGTGTCCCGCGACCGGGCGGCGATCGAGCGGCTGTTCGACGGCTTCGAGCTCGTCGAGCCTGGCGTCGTCTTCGTTCCGCTCTGGCGCCCCGAACCCGGTGCGCTGCCCGCTGCCACTCCGCCGGAGCGCACGGCGACCTATGCCGGCGTCGGGCGCGTGCGGTGACCACGTTCCGGGACTCCGGTTCGCCGGATCCCACCAGCGCGACCGCAGGGCGGCCGGAGCCGCCCGGCGCGCTGGACCGGCCCAACGGAGTCAGCGCCGCGGCGGCGCCTGAATCTCCTAGCATGCTGGGGCGGCGTTGGGCCGCCGCGATCGGCGATACCAGTTACGTGACCGTCGGCGACGCCCAGCTGGCCCTCCTGCTCCAGGATCTCGTCGACCGGCTCCGCACCGCCGTCCGTGCCGATCCGCCGGACACCGCGACCGCCGAGCGGGCCGGCGCCGCGCTCGTCGGGGCGCACTTCACCGGCGTCGACGCCCTCCAGCGGTCGATCGCGATGCTCGCGAACGAGCTCGACCGCGAGGCCCGCACCCGCAGCGGCGTCTGGACGATCATCGGCGCGTTCGCGGCCGGGTACACCCGTGCGCTTCGGAACGTCACGTTGGAGGAGCAGGAATCCATCCGGCGCGCCGACCTGATCGCGCGCACCCGCACCGAGCAGGCGCTGCGGGCCAGCGACGCTCGCTTCCGGGCCGTGTTCACCGGTGCCGCGGTCGCGATCGGAATCGGCGACGTGCAGGGCTCGCTGCTCGACGTCAACCCCGGGCTCTGCGCGATGCTCGGCTACTCCGCGGACGAGCTGCGCGGCCGGTCGGTGCTGAGCCTGGTGCACCCGGACGACGTCGCGGACGTGGCGGCGGAGGTCTACCGCGCCCTCACCGAGGGTGGCCGCGAGCACGTGCGGGTGGAGAAGCGGTTCGTCCGACGGAACGGCGAGTCGATCTGGGGCCTGCTCACGGTCTCGATGGTGCCCGGCGAGGACGGCCAGCCCGGTTACGTCGTCGCGGTGGGGGAGGACGTCACCGACCTGCACCGGCTGCAGACGACGCTGCGCTACCAGGCGATGCACGACCCGCTGACCGGCCTGCCGAACCGGGCGATGCTCTCCGAGCGAATGGACCAGGCGTTCGCGACCGCCGGCACCGACGCACGGCTCGGCATCCTCTTCATCGACCTCGACGGCTTCAAGGTCATCAACGACACGCTGGGGCACGACATCGGCGACCGGCTGCTGGTGACCGTCGCCAAGAGGCTCGACCGCGGGGTGAGCCGCGCCGAACCCTTCTCGACCTCCGGCCTTCTCGACGATCGCGCGACCTCGGCGGAGCTCGGTCGGAACGAGTTCAGCCGCCACCTGGTGGCCCGGATGGGCGGTGACGAGTTCGTCGTCCTGGTCGAGCAGTCGGGCGGCGAGGGCGAGATGACCGCGCTGGCCGAGAAGCTGCTGGCCGAGCTGGCCGCGCCGTGCCGGATCGGCGAGCACCTGCTGACCGTGTCGGCGAGCATCGGCGTCGTCGAGCGGGCGGTCGCCGAGACCGATCGCGCCGAGCTGATGCGCGCCGCCGACATCACTCTGTACTGGGCCAAAGCAGACGGCCGGAACCGCTGGGCGCTGTACGACCCGCGACGCAGCGAGGCCGAGGTCGCGCGGTACGCGATCTCCGCGTCGATGCCCGCCGGCCTGGAGAGAGGCGAGTTCTACCTGGAGTACCAGCCGATCACCGCCCTCGAGGACGGGACGATGCGCGGGCTGGAGGCGCTGGTCCGCTGGCGTCACCCCACGTTCGGCGCGATGCGTCCGGACGACTTCATCGGCATCGCCGAGGACACCGGGCTGATCGTGCCGCTCGGCCGCTGGGTACTGGAGCAGGCCTGCCGGGAAGCGCAGGCGTGGGCGGCCCTCACCGAACGGCCGCCGTTCGTCAGCGTCAACGTCGCGGCCCGGCAGGCCGCGGATCCCGCGCTGGTCGACGAGGTCCGCGCGGTACTGGAGCAGACCGGCCTGCCACCCCAGCGACTGCAGCTGGAGCTCACCGAGAGCGCGCTGATGGGCCCTGCCCCGATCGAGACGCTGCGTGCGCTAGCCGATCTGGGCTGCCGCATCGCGATCGACGACTTCGGGACCGGCTACTCGAACCTGGCGTACTTGCGATCGCTACCGGTGAAGAGCCTCAAGCTGGCCTCGCTGTTCGTGGCGGGCCTGCAACCCCTGCCCGGCCCGGGTGGAGAGCTCGAAACCGACGACACCGACGCACAGATCGTCGCGACGCTGGTGTCGCTGGCGCGCACGCTGCGGCTGACCGTCACCGCTGAGGGCATCGAGACCAGCACGCAGGTCGAGCGGCTCCGCGAGATCGGCTGCCACCTCGGCCAGGGGTGGCTGTTCGGCACCCCGATGCCCCCGGACGAGGTGCGGAAGCTCCTCCTGGGCTAACCCGCGGCGGCCTGGCCCGGGCTACTGGACCGAGATGTGTACGTGGTTGGTGTGGTCGCCCGAGGGCGTCCCGTCGCCGCTGTAGGACTTCCAGCCGGAGCCGGGCAACCAGATCTGCCGGAACCAGATCACGTAGAGGACGCCGAGTCGATCGGCGTTGTCGACGCCCCAGGCCGCCAGCCGGTCGCCGTAGGCCTTCGAGTCACCGGTCGCGCTCCCGCCGAACCCACCGGAATCGGCCGCGAAGTCACACGCCCGGCCCTTCGGGTGCTCACCGAACGAAGCCTGCCGGAAGCACGCCGTGAAGCGGGTGAATCCGTCCGAGCGGGCCTGGTTCAACGTGTGCAGCATCCGGGCGGTGAGGCAGCCCCCGGACGTCGGGTCGTCGATGCTGCAGCTCTCGGTCGGCCAGCTGCCGTCGGAGTTGCGCGGGGCCGGCTGCGCGGCAGACGAGGTGCCGCTGAGGAACCCGGCCGAGTTGTTACCACCGCCGGCCTCGACCAGCGCCTGCTCGGCGTCCGCGCGGCGCTTTTTCATCGTCTTCTCTTGCGCCTTCTGGACCTTCAGCTCTTTCTCGACCTGCTGACGCTGTGAGGCGAGCTTCTTCTGCGTCGCGGTCAGTTCGCGCAGCGTGCCGTTGGTCTGGCGCGCGATCGTGTCGACGTACGACGCCCGCGCGGCGAGGTCACCCGCGGAGCCGGAGTTGGCGAGCACGGTCAGCGGGTCGGGCATGCCGCCCTTGTACGCGGCGGCGCCGAGCTGCTGCGCCTCGCTGGTGAGCGCGGCCAGCTCCTTCTCGGTCGCGGCGATCTGGCTGACCAGCGCCTTCTGCCGCTTCTGCGAGGCAGCCACCTTCGCCTTGGCGTTGTTGTAGCCACTGGCGGCCTGGTCCAGCTTCTTGCGGAGTGCGGCGGTGCCGCCCTCGTCGTCGCCCACGCCGCCGCCGCCGGGTGCCTCCGAGGCACCGGGGGTGGGGCCGGCGAGCGCCGATTGCGGTAAGACCGCCAGCGCGGTCCACAGCACAGCGAAGATCGTCACGGCGATCACCAGGAATCGCCGCTGAGCCGCGAGCGTCACTGTGCGTGTCCTCCCGATTGAGTCGTCGCGTCGAGTGGTGGTGGGAACCCAGCCCGCTCTCGAAGATCCGCCGGAACTGTACCGAAGGCAGGTGGGTGTGCCGAGCGTGGCAACCTGATTGTGGATGAGGCTCTTGAGGACCGATGGATCGGCGATTCGTCGCAAACCCGCAGGTAGGGGCCGGGTCGGCCGCCGTCGGCGCCGGTCCGCTGCTGTCGGTACGTCCTAAGTCACGCAGAGTGAATTGAACGAGTCTTAAGCATTCGCGGCACCCCGGTTAAGAGCCTGCGGCCACGGGCCGCCTGGGCGCCTCGGAGGGAACGCGCCCTGGCGCGGTGGTACGCGGCGGAGCGTCGGATCAGAAGGGCTGGAAGCCGTCGCGGCGGTGCAGCCGGTCGACGATCGAGGGCGAGCCGTGCCGACGCCGGGCCCGCAGCTGATCGGCGACGGCGGCCGCGCAGGCGAGCACGCCGCCGACCACCAGCCCGACCGGCTGACCGGCCACCAGTGAGAACAAGGCGAATCCGACCGCGAGCGCGACCACCATCTGGAGCGGCCACCGGCGGTCGCGGCGCGGGGCCCGCGGACGGCCGCTCGCCAGACCGGCGGCGAACGCCGGGTCGTCTGCCGCGATCCATGCTTCGATCGCCGACAGCTGTCGACGTTCCTCACTGTTCAGCACCGTGGCGCTCCTTCCGGGCCGCATGCCGACCGACCCGGGACGGCGGTCCGTCGGCAGATGCGCTGCCCAGAATGTGGCCCGGATCTCCGTGGTCGAAACGACAGAGGCTCGACTGTTCCCCGGCCCGGCGCGGACGGGGACCCCGCAGGGCCCGTTTTAGGCTCAGCCTCACGCGCTCTTAGGAACCGAACCCTTTCCGACCGGTGGCTGCTGCGCTCGCCTGACCTCGGAGAAGGCCGAAGGTCGGAAAGGGCTCACCGGGACGGCCGGTACGGTGGCGCCATGAGCCCGGAACCCGATTGCGACATCGCGGTGATCGGCGCCGGACCGGCCGGTGCGATGGCGGCTCGGGTCGCCGCGGAGCGGGGCTGCCGGGTACTCCTGCTCGAGCGCGGCGTGCTGCCCCGGTACAAGACCTGCGGCGGAGGGCTGATCGGCCTGTCCCGGGCGGCGTTGCCGGAGGGCTTCACCCCGCCGGTGCGCGACCGCATCGACCGGTTCACGTTCACGCTGCGCGGGCGGCTGTCCCGGACCTGGCGCGCCCGCTCGCCGATCGTGCAACTGGTCTACCGCGACGAACTCGACGCGGCACTGACCGCTGCAGCGGTGGACGCCGGAGCGAAACTGCAGGAGGGGGTCACGGTCAACGGCCTGGAGCGGGTCGCCGACGGGGCGACGATCCGGCTGCGGACGTCGGCCGGGGAGGTCACCGCGAAGGCCGTGGTCGGCGCCGATGGCACGTCCGGCCGGTCGGGCACGTACGTGGGGGTGCGGCTCGCCCAGGTCGACCTCGGGCTGGAGACCGAGTTCGCATGGCCGGACGCGAGCGCCGGGGACTGGGCCGGTCGGATCCTGATCGACTGGGGGCCGCTGCCCGGCTCGTACGGGTGGGTGTTCCCCAAGGGCGACGCGCTGACCGTGGGCGTCATCGCGGCGCGGGGCGACGGCGCGGCCACCCGGGCGTACCTGGCGTCGTTCATCGAGGGTCTCGGTTTGACCGGTACCCCGGAGCTGCGGTCGTCCGGCCACCTGACCCGGTGCCGCGCCGAGGACTCGCCGCTCTTCCGCGACCGGGTGCTGGTCGCCGGCGACGCGGCCGGCTTACTGGAACCCTGGACCCGGGAAGGCATCTCGTACGCCCTGCGCTCCGGGCGGCTGGTCGGGGCAGCGGCGGTGGAGGTCGCGCAGGCGGACGCTGCGGGTCTGGCGGCGGCCACGGCGGGGTACGCGTCGGCGGTGGAGCATGAGTTCGGCGCCGAGATGCGGGCCGGGCGCCGGTTCTACGACGCGTTCAGCCGGTGGCCGGGCGTGTTCCACGCGGCGATCGCCGCGACGCCGCCCGCCTGGCGCGTGTTCCGTCGCCTGGTGGCCGGCGAGACGACGCTGGCGCATCTGGAGACCCGCCGCCCGGTTCGCCTAGCCCTCCAAGCAACCACCCGCTAATCCGCCCGCCCGGACTCGCCCGCCCGAGCCCGCCGTGCCTTGTTCGCCGCACCCGAGCCCGCCGTACGTGGGTTCGCCGTACGCGGGTTCGCCGTACGTGGGTTCGCCGTACGTGGGTTCGCCGTACGTGGGTTCGCCGTACGTGGGTTCGCCGTACGTGGGTTCGCCGTACNCGGGGTTCGCCGTACCGGGGTTCGCCGTACCGGGGTTCGCCGTACCTGGGTCCGCCGCACCTGGGTCGTCGTACCGGGGTCCGCCGCGTGCCGCGGGGCACTTTCGGGAAAAGCGCTCCACGCGCGCCGGTGGACACCGCCCAGAACGACACCGAGTGTGGGGCGAGCGCTGGCTAGCGCGCTGTGGGGTGGGGTGGTTGTCGCCGTTTCCGGGTGCGCGCCGAGGTGGGTGTCGCGCTTCCCGTGCCATGGCACGCGATATACGACAACGACTTCGTGCGTCGCCCGGAAAGCGCGCCAACCATCCCCCCGCCGTCCGGAATGCGCGCCAACCATCAGCGGTGCCGTCCGGAATGCGCGCCAACCATCCCACTCGCCGTCCGGAATGCGCGCCAACCATCAGCGGTGCCGTCCGGAATGCGCGCCAACCATCCCACTCGCCGTCCCGAAAGCGCGCCAACCATCAGCGGTGCCGTCCGGAATGCGCGCCAACCATCCCACTCGCCGTCCGGAATGCGCGCCAACCATCAGCGGTGCCGTCCGGAATGCGCGCCAACCATCCCACTCGCCGTCCCGAAAGCGCGCCAACCATCAGCGGTGCCGTCCGGAATGCGCGCCAACCATCCCACTCGCCGTCCGGAATGCGCGCCAACCATCAGCGGTGCCGTCCGGAATGCGCGCCAACCATCCCACTCGCCGTCCCGAAAGCGCGCCAACCATCAGCGGCGCCGCCCGACGACTACTTCTGCGGAGCAGCCGACCCCCGGTTGCCACGCCCCCTTGATGATGGGCGCCGCGGACGGGCTGGGATTCGGGAAAACAACCTCACGGCCGCCGCGGAGAGGTTGGGATTCGGGAAAGTCAGCGCGCCGCCACCTCTGGGGCGGTGAGGCGTAGGACGTGCTGGACGAGGCGTACCAGCGCGTCGCGGCTGGAGAGCCGGTCGCGCGCATCGCACAGCACCACCGGTACGCCCGGATCGAGGTCCAGCGCCGCAGCGATGTCGCCGACCGGGTGCGTCTGCTGGTTGTGGAAGCAGTTCACCGCGACGATGAACGGCGTCCCCTGCCGCTCGAAGTAGTCGATCGAGGGAAAGCAGTCGGTCAACCGCCGGGTGTCGGCCAGTACCACCGCGCCGAGCGCACCGCTCGCCAACTCGTCCCAGAGGAACCAGAAGCGGTCCTGGCCCGGCGTCCCGAACAGGTAGACGACCAGGTCGTCCTTGAGCGTGATCCGCCCGAAGTCCATCGCGACGGTCGTCGTCTCCTTGCGATCCGTCGCGGCGACGTCGTCCACGCCGATCCCGACGTCGCTGAGCACTTCCTCGGTCGAGAGCGGCGAGATCTCGCTCAGCGTCCCGACCATCGTCGTTTTGCCGGCTCCGAACCCGCCGGCGATCAGGATTTTGAGTGCGAGCGGCACCTCGATGCCGCTCGACGGCTCAGATCGCCCGAAGTCCATCGATCACCGCCTCCAGAAGACGACGGCTCTGCAGCTCAGCCGTTGTCGGTGCCGGTCGGACGACTACGCAGCCTGCCCCGACCAGGTCGTCGATGAGAACCCGGACCACCCCCAGCGGGAGGTCGAGATGGGCCGCCAGCTCGGCGATCGAGATCGGGCGCCGGGCGGACTCCAGGATGTAGGTATGTTCCGGCTCGAAGCCCGTGCCCACCGGAACGGCGTCCTGGACGCTGAGGATCAGCGCGACCACGTCCAGGTCCTGCACCGGACGGGTCCGCCCCCGGGTCATGGCGTACGGCCGGACGATCGGCCCTGCCGCGTCGTCGTAC
The DNA here is from genome assembly GCF_039536245.1 of Cryptosporangium minutisporangium. NCBI lineage: Bacteria > Bacillati > Actinomycetota > Actinomycetes > Cryptosporangiales > Cryptosporangiaceae > Cryptosporangium > Cryptosporangium minutisporangium. Next base: position 26,862 of record NZ_BAAAYN010000013.1, read on the forward strand.
CACGTTCCGCCCGGACCGGCTCTCACATCTGGTCACCCTCACCCTGACTCTGTGCCACCGACCGCGGCGAGGTGGACAGGTACGTGCCGACGCGGGTCACGAGCATCGCCATCTCGTAGGCGATCAGACCCACGTCCGACTCGGCGTCGCCCAGGACGGCGAGGCAGGCGCCCCGCCCCGCCGCGGTGACGAAGAGGAACGCCGACTCCATCTCGATGATCGTTTGACGGACAGCGCCGCCTCCGAAGTAGCGCCCGGCCCCCCGCGCGAGGCTCTGGAAGCCGGACGCGACGGCGGCGAGGTGCTCGCCGTCCTCCCGGCTCAGGCCTCGCGATCCGCCGATCATCAGACCGTCGGACGACAGCAACACGGCCTGCTGGGCGTGTGGTACCCGGTCGACCAGGTCGTCCAGCAACCAGTTCAGTTCACCGGTGGCTCTCGTCGTCTGTGTCATCTCTCGCCCTCCCGCGTGCCAGTGTTCGACCCTCGACCTGCGGGTACTTCGTCCGTCCGTGACTGTCCGTCAGGCCAGGACTCTCCAGCGTGGTCGGATGTGCTCTCGTGCGCCCTCTGCCCGGGACCGTCTACAGGGGAGGGCGGGGATTCTGCGGTGTCGATCGTACGTGCGGCGTCGGTCCGTCCCAGAATGGAGCCTCGCTGGTAGGAACCCATCACCGCGCGGATCTCCTCGGGCGACCGCACGGACGTGGGCTCGACCGGCGCCTGCGGGATCCCCGACCCAGCGCGGAGCGGCGCGGCCAGGTTCGCTTGGCGGACCCGGCGGGGAAGACCACCGGGAGTGACCGCAGCCGGGCCCGGGTCGGGCGTCCGCACCGGTCCACCGAGCGGCTGGCCGACCGGGCCGAGCGGCTGGCCGACCGGTTCCGCCGGGCGCGTCGGCTCCGGCAGGCCGATCGGCTCCGGCAGGCCGATCGGCTCCGGCAGGCCGATCGGCTCCGGCAGCGCGGCCGGGAACGGACGCGCCGCTGGGGACGGATGCGCTGCTGGGGACGGATGCGCTGCTGGGGACGGATGCGCTGCTGGGGACGGATGCGCTGCTGGGGACGGATGCGCTGCTGGGGACGGATGCGCTGCTGGGGACGGATGCGCTGCTGGGGACGGATGCGCTGCTGGGGACGGATGCGCTGCTGGGGACGGATGCGCTGCTGGGGACGGATGCGCTGCTGGGGACGGATGCGCTGCTGGGGACGGATGCGCTGCTGGGGACGGATGCGCTGCTGGGGACGGATGCGCTGCTGGGGACGGATGCGCTGCTGGGGACGGATGCGCTGCTGGGGACGGATGCGCTGCTGGGGACGGATGCGCTGCTGGGGACGGATGCGCTGCTGGGGACGGATGCGCTGCTGGGGACGGATGCGCTGCTGGGGACGGATGCGCTGCTGGGGACGGATGCGCTGCTGGGGACGGATGCGCTGCTGGGGACGGCGACGCGAAACCGTCGGGTTCATCGGGCTCCGCCGGGACGCCCCGGCTGGCCAGCGGTGCCTGAGCGACCCCACGCGGCCTGGTGTCCGGCGAGTCCCAGCCGACGAGCGGCGAGGCTTCCGGCTCGAACTCGCCGTCCGGCTCCACCGACTCCTGGCGACGCCGCTCCCGGCGGGGAAGTGGCGTCGGCGCCTGACCAGCCAGGCGCCGNAGGTGGTCCCACCCGGCGCCGGGCTCCCTGCGCGCGAGGGGCGGGGCCGACGACGGAGCCGACGGCAGCCAGCTATCGGCGGTTGGGTCGGTGGATCCGTCCCGTGTAGCAGCTGCCTCCTCGTCCGGTCGGTGTGCGGCGGCCGGCGCTGGCTCGTCCGGAGCCTCCGCGTCGCCGGGATCGGTCAGCTCCGAGGTCGTCGCCCCCGCAGCCGTCGCCCCCGCAGCCGTCGCCCCCGCAGCCGTCGCCCCCGCAGCCGTCGCCCCCGTAGCCGTCGCCCCCGTAGCCGTCGCCCCCGTAGCCGTCGCCCCCGTAGCCCCCGGGGCGGTCGTCTCCGGAACTGCCGTCTCGGAGGCCGGCCACTCCGGGGTAGCCGACGAGGTAGCCGACAGAGGGTCCGCGGCCGACCACTCCGGGGACGACCACTCCGGCGCCGCTGGCAGGTCAGGCGTCGCGTCCGGGGCCGCCGACGCGGTGCCGGCCTCCGCGCGGAGTTGCTCGGCGGCTCGGAGGATGTAGTCGTCCTCGGCGGCCGTCACCGGCTGCCATGCGGTCGGCTCGAACGGCGGGTACGCGTTGGGGGCAGCGTCCACGGACGGCCCGCTCAGCGCGGCGAGAGCGTCCACCGCCGCGTCCCCGCGAACCGGCTCCGCCGAATTCGCCGGCGCGATGCTCAACGTCGGCGGCGAACCGGGCAGTGCGTCGCGTCCGGCCGAGCCCGCGGCTCCGGAGTCGGCGGCCTGCGCCTCCGGCCCCACCACCGGCGGCGTCCGGCTGAGGGTCTTCTCCTGGGCGACCACCATCGACGCAGGCAGCAGCACGATCGCCGTGGTTCCGCCGAACGGCGACCCGCGCAGCACAACCCTGATGTCGTGCCGCCGTGCCAGCTGCCCGACGACGAAGAGCCCGAGGCGCTCGCTGTTCAGCAGGTCGAACTCCGGCGGGTCCGCCAGGCGGGCGTTCACCTCCGCCAGCTGCTCGGCGGGCATGCCCAGCCCGCGGTCCTCGATCTCGATCGCGAACCCGGCGGGCACCAGCTCGCCGGACACGTGCACGGTGGTGTGCGGCGGCGAGAACGAGGTCGCGTTCTCGATCAGCTCGGCCAGCAGGTGGATGACGTCGCTGACCGCGCGGCCGGCGAGCGATGCCCGGGTGACGCCCACGACCCGGACCCGGGCGTAGTCCTCCACCTCGGCGACCGCACCACGCATGACGTCGACCAGCGGCACGGGGTTGCGCCAGCCTCGACCGGGCGTCGACCCGGAAAGGACGATGAGGTCTTCGGCGTGCCGCCGCATCCGGGTGGCGAGGTGGTCGAGCTGGAACAGGTCGTCGAGCTCGTCCGGGTCCTTCTCGCGCCGCTCCATCGCGTCGAGCAGCGTCAGCTGGCGGTGCACCAACGCCTGGCTCCGCCGGGCCAGGTTGAGGAAGACCTCACGGACGCCCCGCCGCAGCTGGGCCTCCTCCACGGCGACCTCGACCGCGGTGGAGCGCGCGGCGTCCATCGCCCGTGCGACGCCCTCGACCTCGCGGATCGTGAATCCGGTCAGCGGCTGCACCTCGGCGTCGACGTCGACGCTCTCACCGGCCCGGAGACGACGCACGACCGCGGGCAATTCGTAGGTGGCCAGGCTCAGCGCCGATCGCTGGACGCCGACCAGCTCCCGGACGAGCGAGCGCCCGATCCGGATCGACACGATGATCGAGACGATCACCGCGACCAGGCCCAGCAGTGCGGCGACGACCACCCGGACGAGCACCCACGTCGCGGTCGGGAGGAAGTCGTCGAAGAGCCGGTTGGCGACGTCGACGCTGTAGTCGGTCATCTCTTGCGACAGCACGCGGGAGCTGCTGATCCAGTCGTCCGCGTCGATCGGCGGCACGGCGTCCTCGGTACCGGACCCGATGACCGCGTCTTCCATCGCGCTGAGTACCCGCGCGCTGGCGCCGTCGGTCACCTCGCGGAGCGCGTCCTGGTCGACGGGTTCGAGCTGGGGGGTGGCGTCGGCGTAGAAGCGTCGCTGGGCGCCGATCAGCTCGACCGCCCGGGTGTACTCGCCGCCCTCGAACTTCCCGGTGACGGCGGCACCGGCGATAACCGCCATCTCCTGGCTCTGGAGTTCGATCGCGGTGGCGAGTTCCAGCGTGGCGTTCGCTCGTAGCGCGTAGTCGGCGACCGGCAGGTGCGGGATCGCGAAGACGATCGGGAGGCTCGTGTCCAAGACGTTCGTGAAGTAGTCGACCACCGCCAGCCGGGAGATCGTCCGCCGGTCGATGGCCTCGCGCTGCTGGTCGAGGTCGTCGAGCGTCTTCAGGAACGTGTCGATCCGGGACCGCACCGCGTCGGTGCTGGCGTCGTTCACCGCCCGGTCACGGAACTGGCTCAGCGCCTCGTCGGTCCGCACGCGCTGCCTCCGCAGCGGCTCCGTGCTGCGGTCGGCAGAGGCGACGACGATCACTGACTCGAGTCGCTCGGCCCGCAACTCGCGGCCGAGGTCCTGGAGTGGGGTGACGACGTCGCTCGCCTCGTCGCTGACGCGTAACAGATCGATACCGGGGCCCACGGAGGCGCTGGCGGCGATGCCCCACAGCACCACCAACGAGATCAGAGGTAGCGCGAGCAGGGTGATCAGCTTCGCCAGAACGGATCGGCTGCGGGACTTCATCGCACCTCGCACGGACGGTACTGGCCGCTCTGCCCACCGTTCGGGGGCCACGGAATGGGCTGCCGGGTCGGCACCGGGAGCGTGCGCCGTGCCGTGCGTCGATGCCGGACCGACCCGGAACGGTCCTGCGGCGGGACGCTAGCAGCGTGACGGTTGAGGCGACAAGGACCTCTCCACTGAGGACTGTCAAGACCCGTGGTGCGGGGGTGACGCGCGGGGCGTTTTCGGGCAGTGGCGTGGTCTCGACCCGGCTCGCTCACGGACGCACGACTTAACCGCTTTCGACGCAATCTGGGTTACTCGCCAGTAGTCGCCCCATCGATGCGATTCTGTGTGGACATTCAGACCTCCGTATCTGCAGCTCGCGCTGCCCGGAAGGAGTCACTGATGACCCGACCCGGTTGGATAGCGTCGCTCGTCGCGGCTTTGCTCTGCGCGACGGTCCTCGCGGGATGTTCGGACGACGGTTCGTCGGACGGCGGCGACGGCACGCTGACCGTCTGGAGCCTGGAGAATCTCGACGACCGGGTGGCCGCGACACAGAAAGTGATCGCCGAGTTCACGAAGAGCACCGGCATCAAGGTCAAGTACGTCGGCATCGACGAGAACCAGTTCACCAAGCTGGTGACCGCGGCCGCCGCCGGCGGTGACCTACCCGACGTCATGGGCGCGGTGCCGCTCACGGCGCTGTGGTCGCTGAACGCGAACGAGTTGCTCGACACCGGGTCGGCCGGCGACGTGCTGAAGTCGCTCGGTGCCGACACGTTCAACCAGCGGGCGCTCTCGCTCACCAAGGACGGCGACAAGTCGCTCGGCATCCCCAGCGACGCCTGGGCGCAGCTGCTCTTCTACCGCACCGACCTGTTCGAGAAGGCCGGGCTCGCCGCGCCGGAGACCTACGAGGCGATCACCGCGGCGGCGAAGAAGCTCACCACCGGCGGGCAGGTCGGCATCACCGCCGCGACCGTCGCCAACGACGGCTTCACCGCCCAGACGTTCGAGCACCTGGCCCTCGGCAACGGCTGCGAGCTGGTGGACGAGGGCGGCAAGATCACGATCGACAGCGACAAGTGCGTCGGCGCGTTCGAGTTCTACGACAACCTGATCAAGTCCAGCTCGGTGAAGGGCGCGCAGAGCGTCGACTCCACCCGTGCGACCTACTTCTCCGGGCGCGCGGCGATGGTGATCTGGTCGTCGTTCCTGCTCGACGAGCTGGCCGGCTTGCGGGCGGACGCGCTGCCGAACTGCCCCCAGTGCAAGGCCGACCCCGCCTACCTCGCGAAGAACACCGGCGTCGTCACCGCGATCAAGGGCCCGGACGGCACCGAGCCCGCCCAGTTCGGCGAGGTCGTCTCGTGGTCGATCAGCGCGACCGCCGAGACCGAGAACGCGAAGAAGTTCGTCGAGTTCATGATGGGTGACGGGTACACCCGGTGGCTCGCCCAGGCCCCGGAGGGCAAGGTGCCGGTCCGTACCGGTGACTCCTCGAACAAGAATGCCTACGTGGACGCGTGGCGCAAGCTGCCCGCGGGCGTCGACAAGAAGGCCCCGCTCTCGACGGTCTACCCGGCAGAGCTCGTCGACCAGCTGGTCTCCTCCGTCGACACGTTCGGTCGCTGGGGCATCGAGCAGGGCGAGGGTCGTCTGGTCGGCGCCACCTTGGGTGAGCTGCCGGTGTCGAAGGCGGTCAACGCGATGACCAGCGGTCAGGTCGATCCGGCCGGCGCGGCCAAGCAGTGCCAGGAGCAGGTCCAGGACATCAAGGACGGGCTCGAGTGAGCCGGACGACCTTGGAGGCCCCGGAATCCGAGGAGGCCCCCAAACCACCCCGGCGGCGGACGCCGCTGCAGCGCACCGAGGCACGGACCGGGTGGGGACTGCTCACCCCGACGCTCCTGATCGTGCTCGTCGTGGTCGTCGCGCCGATCCTGTGGACGATCGTCCTGGCGTTCCAGCGCGTCCGCGTGATCGACCTGCAGCGCCGGGGGATGACCGGGCCGTGGACGATGCGCAACCTGGACCGGGTCTTCGGCAGCCCCGGGTTCTGGGACACGCTCTGGACCACGGTGGTGTACTCGGTCGGTGGCGTCGCGCTGTCGATCAGCATCGGGCTGGTCGCCGCGCTGGCGGTACGTCATCCGTTCCGCGGCCGGACGTTCGTCCGCGCGTCGTTCCTGCTGCCGTACATCGCGCCGGTGGTCGGGGCGACGTTCGTCTGGCAGACGATGCTCAACCCCGAGTACGGGGTCCTGAACGCCTGGGGAACTCGCTTCCTGGGGTGGGACCGCCCGGTCGACTTCCTCAACGAGATCTCCGGGTCGCTGTGGGGCGTGAACGTACCGACCGCACTGCTCACCGTCATCGTCTTCGAGGGGTGGCGGTACTTCCCGTTCGCGTTCCTGTTCCTGCTGGCCAGGATGCAGGCCCTCCCAGCTGACCTCGAGGAGGCGTCGCGGGTCGACGGCGCCACTCCGACCCAGCGGTTCCGGCACGTCATCCTGCCGCAGCTGCTACCGACGATCGCGGTGCTCACCGTGCTGCGCTTCGTACTCACGTTCACGAAGTTCGACGACGTCTACCTGCTGACCGGCGGCGGGTCCGGTACCGAGGTCGTGAGCGTCCGGGTGTACGACTTCCTGACCAGCCGCGGCGACATCGGCGCCGCGTCCGCCGAGGCTTTGGTGCTCGCGGTGGCGCTGGCCGTCTTCGTCCTCATCTACCTGCGGATCGCCGGACCGGGGAGGGAGTCGTGACCACGGTTCCGGGGGCAGCGGACCGTCGGCGGTGGGACCGCGAACGGGTGGAGAACGCAGTGCTCGGCGTCCTGCGCTGGGTGACGATCGTCGTGCTGACGGTCGTGAGCGTCTTCCCCTTCTACTACATGGTGCTGCTGTCCGTTCGGTTGATCCAGGACGTCCAGCTCTCGCCGGGGTCGATCATCGTCAACCCTGGCGAGATCGCGTTCAGCGCGTACACCGAGGTACTCAAGTCGGTCGACGAGGGCGGTCAGGGCTTCGTCCGCCTGATCCTGATCAGCTCGGCGGTAGCGATCGCGACCGTCATCGTCACGCTGACGGTCTCGATCCCGGGCGCCTACGCGGTGACCCGCCTGCGGTTCTTCGGCCGCCGGCAGGTGGACGCGCTGTTCCTGGCCGTCTACCTGTTTCCGGCGATCGTGCTGGCGATCCCGCTGTACGTCGTGCTCAGCCGGCTCGAGCTGCGTGGTTCGCTATTCGCGCTGGTGCTGGTGTACGTCGCCCAGACCGTCCCGGTGACGCTGTACATGCTGCGCGGTTACTTCGACACGATCCCGGTGAGTCTGGAGGAGGCCGCGCAGCTCGACGGCAACGGGCGGCTCGGCGTCATCTGGCGGGTGAGCCTGCCGCTCTCCCGGCCCGCGCTGGCGGCGACCGCGCTCTACGTGTTCATGATCGCGTGGAACGAGTACTTGTTCGCGCTGCTCTTCATGGTGGAGCGGCGGGACCGGTGGACGGTGTCGCTGGGCCTGTCCCAGCTGGCCGGATCGATCGAGATCCCGACCACCGTGCTGATGGCCGGATCCGTGCTGCTGACCGCGCCGATCGTGGCGCTGTTCTTCGCCGGGGAGCGGCTGCTGGTGGAAGGCCTGACGGGCGGTGCCGAGAAGGGGTGAGACCCACGCTGATGAGACAGGGATCTTCAGTGTCTTGTGGCACTGAACCGGTTCGGTGAATCGTCGGCCCGGTACCGTCCCGTACCGAAGGTTTCAGCACCTCCGAAGGGCGACGGATGGCCAGGCAGGCAGTGGAAGGCACCCGGGCGGTACGCAGCGAAGACGCGTTCGACGTCGCGAAGGTCCACGGGTGGCTGTCCGAGCAGGTCGACGGGCTGGACGCACCCCCGGAGGTACGGCAGTTCTCCGGGGGTGCCTCCAACCTCACCTACCTGCTGCGTTACCCCGACCGGGAGCTGATCCTCCGCCGCCCGCCGGCTGGTCGGAAGGCGTCGTCGGCGCACGACATGAGCCGCGAGTACCGGGTGCAGAAGCACCTCAAGCCGGTGTTCCGGTACGTGCCGGACATGGTGGCGTTCTGCGACGACCAGGACGTCGTCGGCGCGGACTTCTACGTGATGGACAGGATCGTCGGCACGATCCCGCGCAAGGACCTCCCGCCGGAGGTCACGCTCACCCCGCTGGAGGCGCGGACGCTGGCCTTCACGGTCATCGACACGCTGGTCGAACTGCACGACATCGACCCGGAGGCGGCCGGATTGGCTGACCTCGGCCGCGGAGCCGGGTACGTCGGCCGGCAGGTGCGCGGGTGGTCGGACCGGTACCGGAAGGCCCGTACCTGGAACGTGCCGAAGGCCGAGGGCGTCATGTCCTGGCTCGCCGACCACCAGCCGGACGACGTCCGGTCGTGCATCATCCACAACGACTACCGGCTGGACAACGTCGTGCTGGCGCCGGACGATCCGATGCGGGTGGTCGGCGTCCTCGACTGGGAGATGGCGACGATCGGCGATCCGCTGATGGACCTCGGCGGCGCGCTGGCGTACTGGATCCAGCACGACGACCCGTACCTTTCGCAGCGCGCGCGTCGGCAGCCCACTCACCTGCCGGGGATGCCGACCCGGCGGGAGGTCGTCGAGTACTACTGCGACCGGGCCGGGCTGAGCGCCGACAACTGGGCGTTCTACGAGGTGTTCGGGCTGTTCCGGTTGGCGGCGATCGCGCAGCAGATCTACTACCGCTACCACCACAAGCAGACCCGCAACCCGGCGTTCCGGCAGCTCTGGACCAACGTCAACTACCTGATCTGGCGTGCGCGCAAGGTCATCCGCGAGGCGCGCTGATGCCGGTCGTCCACCTGATCCGGCACGGCCAGGCGTCCTTCGGAGCTGCGGAGTACGACGAGCTCTCCGACCTGGGGCGGGAGCAGTCCCGGACGGTCGGGCTCGCACTCGCCGCGCGTTCGGTGCGGATCGACCGTGCGGTCTCCGGCGCGCTGCGGCGCCAGCGCGACACCGCGAAGCTTTGCCTGGAGGCCGCCGGGATGCCGTGCGAGTTCTCCGTCGACGACCGCTTCGACGAGTACGACCACCTCGGCCTGGCGCAGCAGGTCATGGAGGACGCGTCGGTGCCGACGTCGTCGCGGGAGTTCCAGGCGGTGCTGGACGCCGCCCTGGAGCGCTGGATCTCCGGGGCGCTGGTGCCGGCCGGGATGCCGACCTGGGGCGGGTTCGGCGATCGAGTCTGGGCCGGGCTGGAGGAGGTGCTGGCCGGACTCGGGAGGGGTGGGTCCGGTGCGGTGTTCACCTCCGGGGGCGCGATCACCGCGATCTGCGCCCGGCTGCTCGGGCTGCCGCCTGCGGGGTGCGTGGCGCTGCATCGCGTCGTCGTGAACGGGGGCATCACGAAGATCGTGTCCGGCCGGGCCGGGATCGCACTCATCTCGTTCAACGACCACGCCCACATCCCCGAACCCCAACTCACCTACCGCTAGTCCACGGCCCGACCAGGACGACGCTGCCGAGCGCGACCAAAGGCTTGAGTATGACCAATACGCGGCGCCTTTGGCCGCGATCGGCAGCCCCGCCCTGGTCGGGCTCCACGTCGGACGAAAGGCAACCCCATGGCGCGACCGCCGTTGAAGCCGGTCGTTTGGACGCCGCCGCCGAAGCCCGGTTGGGGTGACCTTCCGCCGGGGGCGCCGGACCTGCCGCTCCGGGTGATCACCGTGCCCGGCACCGGCCCCGAAGACGTCGTCGTGGACGAGCAGGGGCGCGTCCTCACCGGACTCGAGGACGGCCGGATCCTGGCGATCACTCCCGGCGCCGAACAGGGCGCCGAGCGGATCGAGGTGATCGCCGAAACCGGTGGCCGCCCGCTCGGCGTCGAGCTGTTCGGCGACGGCACGCTCGTCGTCTGCGACGCCCAGCGCGGACTGCTCCGCGTCGACCCGGCCACCGGGCTGGTGGAGACGCTCGCCACCGAGGCCGCCGGGGTGCCGCTGCGGGTCTGCAACAACGCGGCGATCGGCGTCGGCGGCACGATCTGGTTCACCGACTCGTCCCAGCGGTTCGCACTCGACCACTGGGAAGCCGACATCCTCGAGCACTCCGGCACCGGACGGCTGCTGCGCCGCGATCCCGGCGGCGTCGTCGAGGTCGTCCGCGACGGGTTGTTCTTCGCCAACGGCGTGACGGTGTCCGCGGACGGGTCGTTCCTGGTGTACGCCGAGACCGGCGCCTACGCGCTGACCCGCCTCTGGCTCACCGGCGACCGCGCCGGCACGTTCGAGTCGTTCGGGGAGAGTTTGCCCGGTTTCCCGGACAACGTGTCGACCGGCAGTGACGGACTGATCTGGGTCGCATTAGCGGCGCCGCGCAAGGCGCTGCTCGACCGGGTCAGCCCCCTGCCGGGGATCGCCCGCCGGCTGACCTGGGCGCTGCCCGACAAGCTCCGCCCAGGGCCCGTCCCGACCACCTGGGTGGTGGCGCTCGACGACGCCGGCCGGATCGTTCACGACCTGCACGACCCGGGCCGCCGCTACCCGTTCGTCACCGGCGTCCGGGAACACCGCGGCACGGTCTACCTGGGCTCGCTGACGGCAGAGGCGATCGCGATCTGCTCGGCTCCCTGAGGTTGCGGGAGGCAACGAGTGGGGTGCGGACGCCTTGCGGTTTGCTGTGGGCTGCTGACCTCCGTTCAGCGGTGAGATGTACCGATCTGGCCCAGCCGGACGGATGAGAACCTCACACGTTCGGCTGCAAACCCCTGTGTCCCTCGGGGGCGGCGGTGGTCACCGTTGACGGTGTGAGGCAGGATGTCCGCCGGGGGAGAAGAGGGTCGTTGGAAGTGGCTGAGCCCAGTATCGAAAAACAGCAAAAGGGACGTCGGCGCAGGCCGCAGGGCTGGTTACGCTGGGGCGCTCCGGCGCTCATCGGCGTGGCGGTGCTCGCCTCGGTGATCCTGCTGGTCGGCGCGTTCAAGGGCTTGTCCGAAGCCGCGTGCGCCATGGAGCCGCGCGCACTGCGGGCCGCGGTACCGGGTGCGGTGCCCCAGCCAGGCGACTCCCGCTCCGGCACTTCCACCTTCTTCGACCTCGCTGCGTCCGGCGGCTCCGGCTGCTCGTACGACGGCCCGCCCGCGGACGGCATGTACCTCGCGCTCGGCTTCGACGAGTTCGAGAAGGGCGCGGCCTGCGGTACGTACTTCAACATCACGGGCCCGAACGGCAACACCGTCCGGGTCATGGTCATCGACGCGTGCGCGCCCTGCACACCCGGCCAGATCGACCTGAGCGAGAAGGCGTTCTCGCAGCTCGCCGACCCCGACGCCGGCATCATCCCGGTCACCTACCGTGCGGTCGCGAACCCGGCGGTGCCCGGGCCGCTGAAGTTCAAGGTGGAGGAAGCCACCCCGTACTACGTCGCGCTGCTGCCGATCAACCACGGCAACCAGCTGACCAGGGTCGAGATCGACGGCGGCAACGGCTGGCAGACGACGTCCCGCCGCGGTGACGGCTACTTCATCGCGAACAACCCCGGCGGCGGCCCGTACCGCGTCCGCGTCACCGACCTCCAGGGGCACGTGACCACGGTCAGCGGCGTCGACCTCTCCAGCGGCTCGACCGCCAGCACCGGCGTCTACATGTACTCCGGCTCCGGGGGCGGCTCGCCGACCACCAAGAAGTCGAAGTCCCCGTCGCCCAAGGCGTCCCCGACGCCGAAGCGGACGCTGACGGTGCCGCCCGCGGTCGCCGCCACCGACGCGCCGACGCCCTCCGAGGCCGCGGCCGGACGGCCGGACGCAACGGCGATCGCCGAACCCGAGCAGTGCTGAGCGTTCCCCCGGTACGGCCGGGGGAGTGCCAAGTCTGGTGGGCACGCCCGCTGAGCGACGGCCGGCCGGACGCGCTGGTCGACCTGCTCGATCCCAGCGAACGGAACCGCCGTGCGGCGTTCCGTCGGGACGCCGACCGGGCCCGCTTCACCGTGGCCGCAGCGTTGCTGCGGGTCCTCGGCGGTGCGCACCTGGGCGTCGCGCCGGAGCGGCTGGCGGTGTCCCGGTCCTGCCCGGACTGCGACCGGCCGCACGGGCGCCCCGCCCTGCCGGTGGCCGGTTGGGAGTGCTCGGTCTCGCACTCCGGTGACCGGGTGGCGGTGGCGATCGGCCGCACCGGCCCGCTCGGCGTCGACGTCGAGCTCGTGGAGCGACGCGGCGACGTCGACGTGCGGGACTTGGTGCTCTCCGCGACGGAACAGGCGTCCCCCGACGACCTCGTCACGTACTGGGTGCGTAAGGAGGCCGTGCTCAAGGCGACCGGTGAGGGCCTTCGTGTCGGCCTGACGCAGGTGGTGGTCAGCGCCCCGGACGTCGCACCGACTCTCGTCCGGGCGCACCGCGACGACCTGCCCGGCCGGACGGTGCTCCGCACGCTCGATCCCGGCCCCGGGTACCGGGCCTGCCTGGCCGTCCTCGACACCCCCGCGCCGGTGGTGATCGAGTTCGACGCCGGCCCCGTGCTCGCCGCGGGCTGACTCGTGAGTTCTTACGGAATCCCTACAGAGTCAGCCAGCTGACGGGCCGGCCGCGCGGCTCCGGTTACGGTCGGGGCCACCTCGGCGCCACCGTCCGGAAGCGCCGCTCTTGTCAGAGGAGATCACCGGTGCGTCGTCGGCCGTTGCTGTTCACCCTTGTCGCGATCGTCGGGCTGGGCCTCGGCGCCGCGCTCGTGTTGTTCGAGCCGTGGCGGGCCTTCACGAACACCACGGTGGAGGAGGCGGCGCCGAGCATCCCGAGCGCCGGCCCGTCCGAGAGCGGCAGCACCGCCGCCGCCACGACCACGGTGCTCGCCCGAGGTGAGCTGATCACCCACGAGCACGAGACCTCCGGCACCGTCGCGCTGCTCCAGCTGCCGGACGGCAGCCGGGTCCTGCGGATCGAAAACCTGAAGACCTCCGACGGCCCGGACCTCAAGGTGTGGCTGACCGACCAGCCGGTGATCGAGGGGACGTCGGGCTGGCGGGTGTTCGACGACGGCAAGCACGTGGAGCTCGGCGATCTGAAGGGCAACCTGGGTAGCCAGAACTACCCGGTGCCGGCGAGCGCCGACCTGAAGACGCTGACCAGCATCTCGATCTGGTGCGCACGGTTCCACGTCTCGTTCGGCGCCGCCGAGCTGACCGCCGCGTAGGCTGCGGCCTGACGTCCGCAGCCGAGCATCGGCTTAGTTCCCGGGCTCCACCAGGCCTGCCTCGTAGGCGAGTACCACCGCTTGGGCGCGGTCGCGCAGGTCCAGCTTGGCCAAGATCCGGCCGACGTGCGTTTTCACGGTCTGCTCGGCGACCACCAGCGCTGCGGCGATCTCTCCGTTGGACAGCCCGCGAGCGATCAGCGTCAGCACCTCGGACTCCCGAGGCGTCAGTACCCGGAGCCGTTCCGGACGCGCGCGGTGGGTGGCCGGCCGGCGGGCGAAGTCGGCGATCAGCCGCCGGGTCACCGAGGGCGCGAGCAGCGCCTCCCCGGCGGCGACCACCCGGACCGCCTGCACCAGGTCGGCCATGGGTGCGTCCTTGAGCAGGAAGCCGCTGGCACCGGCCCGCAGCGCCGCGTAGACGTAGTCGTCGAGGTCGAACGTCGTCAGCATGAGGACGCGTGGTGGCCGCTCCGCCGGTCCGTCGAGGATCTGGCGGGTGGCCTCCAGCCCGTCCATCACCGGCATCCGTACGTCCATCAGGACGACGTCGGGGCGGACCCGACGGGCCAGCGCCACCGCCTCGGCCCCGTTGGAGGCCTGACCGACCANCATGAGGACGCGTGGTGGCCGCTCCGCCGGTCCGTCGAGGATCTGGCGGGTGGCCTCCAGCCCGTCCATCACCGGCATCCGTACGTCCATCAGGACGACGTCGGGGCGGACCCGACGGGCCAGCGCCACCGCCTCGGCCCCGTTGGAGGCCTGACCGACCACCGACAAGTCGGGCTGCGCGTCCAGCAGCGCGGCGAAACCCTGCCGCACCATGGCCTGGTCGTCGACGACGACCAGGCGGACACCGTTATCGCTCACCCATGGCCTCCAGGGATGACGTCGGGAGCCGGGCCCAGACGGCGAACCCGCCGTCGGGTGTCGGCCCCGCCCGCAGCTCACCGCCGACCACGGTGGCTCGCTCGGCCATCCCGGTCAGGCCGTGCCCTTCCGGCGCGCCCGGGTCGAGCTGGGGACGTTCGACGGGTTGGCGACCGTCCGCCGTCGCGGCGTTGACGACGCTGAGTTCGACGGCGTCCGGAGAGTACTCGACCTCCACCCGCACCGGTGCACCCGGCGCGTGCCGTGCGGCGTTGGCCAGCGACTCCTGGACGATCCGATACGCGCCGACGTCAACGCCGGGGCGCACGGAACGTCGCTCCCCGACCTCGGCCACCTCGACGTCCGCACCCGCCCGCACCGCCGTCGCGACCAGATCGGCGAGGTCCGCGAGGCCCGGCTGCGGACGCAGGTCGGCGGAGATCTCGTCGCTGCGCAGGACGCCGAGCAGACCGCGGACCTCGTTCAATGCTTCGCGGGCGGTCCGGCTGATCGCGGCGAAGTCGGCGGTGGCCTCGACGGAGAGGTCGGTCAGCCGATAGGGGGCGGTCTCGGCCTGCACGACGACCATCGACATGTGATGCGCGACGACGTCGTGCAGATCGCGGGCGATTCGGGCCCGTTCCTCGAGCACCGCCCGCCGCTCCTTCTCCGCCTCGGTCAGCGCCCGCTCCTGGCCGAGCGCTCGGCGGGTGCGCCGTAGCGTCCGGGTGATGTCCGTGACGACCGCGATCGCGACCAGCACGATGAGCCAGCCCGGCCGGCCCTCGGGGACGGAGTAGACCCAGAACAAGACCGGCGCGCTCACCCAGGCCCCGGCAGCGATGCGGCGCGGGGTCCGAGCGCAGATGTTCGCGTACGCCGCGATCAGGGTCACGCCCAGCAGCGGCGGCCACCGCCAGGGATCCTCGTTGAGGACGTCAAGGGTGGACGGCAGCACAACCGCGACCACCACCGCGGCGTACCAGGCGGCAACCGGATAACTGCGGAGCAGCCAGAACGGAACGGTCATGACGACGGCGACGACCGCCAGCAGATCGCCGTCCACGTCGAGCACCGGCGGCGTCCCGAGGAGCGCGATCGGAAAGTACACACCGAGCGCGGCGAGCATCCAGAGTGCGGCCAGCACCCGGGCGTGTCGTACGTCCGCGGGATCGGCGCGTCCGAGCGCGGCGACCTTTCGGAGAGTGGACAGCACGCGGGTGCGCCGTCCGTCCGTGCGGTCGGCGCGATTCCTCGACAGTGTCGGTATCCGCACGTGGGAAGCGTAGGACCCGGCCTGACCCAGGTCGTCATACCGGTGTGGGTGATCGAGGGAGTACCCCGGTATGACGCCGTCGGGCCCGCTCCGGCGGGGTTGGTCGCGCGTCGGCTCCGGTGGCCCCGTGCGGTGGTACCTCGGAAGGACGTGCGCCCCGGGTCACCCTGGCGTACGACATTTCAGATCCCGCCTGAGCCGGACGATCCGCAACGAAGGCGCTCCTAACGTCCCGCTCGGCAGTGCAGATCCGCTGCCGGGAGGGGTGATGAGCGGTGGAGCGGCGATTGTGGACGGTGCTGGTCTCGGTCCTGCTGGCCGGGCTACTCGGCGGGGACACCGCGATGGCGGTGCCGGACGCGCGGCGGACCAGCGCGGCGGGTGCCGCCGTACGGGCGTTGACCGGGCAGGAGCGGCTGGAGTTGCCGGGCGACTTCGCGGCGACGATGGGGTACCGGCCGGTCCGGGTCGACGGCGCGTGGGTCGCGCCGGAGGGTGCCTGCTCGGCACCGACCGGTCCGACCCGCTACGACTTCTCGGTCGCGTGCCGGGCCCACGACCTGGGCTATGACCTGCTGCGGTACGCCGCCCGCATCGGCGAGCCGCTCGGTCCCTGGGCACGTGCGGCCATCGACGCCGCGTTCGGCCGTGCCCTGGACGCCCGGTGCGCGGCACTCCGGGGTGCGATCGGATGCCCGGTAGCCGCAGGGGCGTACCACGCGGTGGTGGTCGCCAACTCGTGGCGACAGGACTGGCGCGATCCCCGCCCGGAGCCCGCGCTGCGGTGGATCCTGCTCGCCACCGCCCTGACCCTCGCCCCGGTCGTCATCAACCTGGTCTGCACCGCGCGGGCTCGCGCGGATCGGCGGCTCAGAGGGCGGTCACGGTGAGCTTCGTGAACCGGAACTCGGTGTTGTCGCCGCGGACGCCGACTCGACCGGCGGCCCGGATCGCCGCACACCCGATCCCGGCGTCCGTCGCGGTCGTCACCACCTTCCCACCCACCGACGCGGTGAGCGTCACGGTCCCGTTGGGGTTGTTCCGTGCCGACGCGGCGACCGTCCGCCATGCCCCCAGCGGGATCGGCACGCCCTTCACCTGGCGCAGCGTGTAATACGTGCCGTCGTTACTGGGTCCGCCCGCGCACTTCTTCTTGATCACCACGACGCCGTCCCGCCGCGCGACGCTCACCGCGTACAGCGAGAACTCCGATCGGTACCGCAGCCAGAGGTGGACACCGTCCCAGTTCTGCCGCGGCGTCGACGCCGTCGTCGTCAGCCGGCTCACCGCGAGACCGGTCGTGACGGACACGTCGCCGTACGTGGAGGTGCGCGAGCGCATCCGGAAGACCGCGGAGTTCGTCGCCTTCGCCGACGTCGCATCCGGGCGCCCGTTGTCGACCTTTCCGGTCCAGGCGTTTCCGGCCAGGGCGAACAACGACCCGCTGGTCATCTCCCAGGTCGGGGACACGACGCGGTCGGTGCGCCGGGGGTTGCGGTACGCGTACTCGTTCGTCACCAGCTTCGCGGTCGTGGTCTTCGGGAACGTCGCGGCCAGCAGTACCTGGCCGGTGGCTGCCGACGCCGGCACGGCACCGGTGAACAGGACCGCTAACGCCGCGAGCACCAGCGGAACGGTGACGGCGATACGCCGCATCGACGGAAGCCTTTCGGACGGAGAGACGTCCGGCGAGGGATCACCGAACTGCTGTTCCGTCGGATGCACAACCGTCGACGTGAGTGCGGAACGGGTGCGCGAAGGGCCACGCACCGGAGTTACTCCGACGCCGCTACCGGGCCGCACCGAAAGATTCGCATCCCCAGCGCTGGCGGCATTTCGTGGCGTGTCATCCCATTTTAAGGCTCAATATCTGTTTTCCTCTGAGTCGGCTGCCGACGGAGCTGCCGGCGACCCCAACCCCAACGTCCTATCCGGAGCGTCAGAGGAGCCAGGCGATGTCCGCATCGATCGCGTCCGGGAGCGATGCCACGCCGCTCGGAGTGCTGGTGGGTCCGCTCGACGACCTCGCCCCCACTCCCTCCCGGTTCGCGTTCGACGTCGCGGTCGTCGGTCTCGGTTACGTCGGCCTGCCGACCGCACTCGCGTTTCACGCGGCCGGGCAGCGGGTGCTCGGCGTCGAGGTGAGCGCGGATCGGGTCGCCGCGGTGCGCGCTCGTGCGGTGGACCTGCTCCCGTCCGACCGCAGCCGCCTGGACACCGCGCTGACCGGCCCGGACACGTTCGCGCTGAGTACCGATCCGCGTCGGCTGTCAGCCGCGGCGGCGATTCTGGTCTGTGTCCCGACGCCGGTCGACGAGCACCTCGTGCCTGACCTCACCGCCCTGGCCGCGGCGTGCCGGACCGTCGCCGCCAACGCGGTGCCCGGTCAGCTCCTCGTCCTCACCTCGACCAGCTACGTCGGCTGTACCCGAGACCTGCTGATCGGTCCGCTGCGGCAGCGCGGCTACCGTCCCGGCGACCAGGTCGCGGTCGCGTTCGCGCCGGAGCGGATCGACCCGGGCAACGCCCGCCACCCGCAGGAAGCGGTGCCGCGGGTCGTCGGCGGCGCCACCCCGAGCTGCCGACGCCGGGCGCTCGGTCTACTCGCCGGGTACGCCGACGCGCTGCACCCGGTGAGCAGCCTGGAGACTGCTGAGTTGACGAAGCTGGTGGAGAACACGTTCCGGGCGGTGAACATCGCGCTGGCCAACGAGTTCGCCGACATCGCAGGCGCGCTCGACCTCGACGTCACCGAGGTGATCGACGCCGCGGCAACCAAGCCGTTCGGATTCATGCCGTTCTACCCCGGCCCGGGTGTCGGCGGGCACTGCATCCCGTGCGATCCGCACTACCTGCTCTGGCAGCTTCGGGCGGCGCGGCTGCCCGCACCGGTGGTGGAGGCCGCGATGGGTGCGGTCGCGGCGCGGCCCCGGCAGGTCGCCCGACGCGCCGGCGAGGTGCTCGCGGAGTGCGGCCGGTCGATCGCCGGCGCCGACGTCCTGCTGCTCGGCGTCGCTTACAAGTCGGGGGTGAGCGACGTGCGGGAGTCGCCGGCCGTCGAGGTGGCCCGGTACTTGCGCCGTGCCGGTGCCACCGTGTGGTTCGCCGACCCGCTGGTGACCGCGCTCGACGTCGACGGCACCGCGCTGAGGCGGGTCGAGGCACCGCACACCCATAGCTGGGACCTGGTCATCGTCCACACCGCACACGCCGGCCAGGACACCGGCTGGCTCGCCGCCCAGCCGCTGGTCCTGGACGCGACCTACCGCCTGCGGGACCTGCCCGGCCGCCGGGTGGTCTGAGCGCATGCGGCGTCGGCTCTCCGTGGTGCTCGCCGTCCTGCTCGGTGGCACGGCGTGCGCGGCGCCGCCCCCGGAGCCGCTGACCGTCTCGATCCCGGTGCCGCAGGTCGCGCCGACGCCACCGCCGCGTCCGCTGCCGCTCGGCGTCGAGAGCGTGTACGGCCTGTTCAACAACGGCGAGCAGGCCGACGCCGACGCGCTGCTGCGCGGCGTGTGGCGCATCAACCGCTACCGCGACGCCGCACTCCCCACCCCGCTGACCTGGCGCGAGGACCCGTACCGCGACCAGTACTGGCGGTTCGTCTTCTACAGCCTCCGGCCGCTGAGCAACCTGCTGTGGGCGCACTACCGGGTCGGCGCCCCGCGCGGCGACACCCGCTACCGCGACGAACTCGTCGAGATCCTGCGTAGCTACGTGCGGTTCGACGCGCGCCCCCGCGTCCCCGACCGGAAGGGCATCGACTATCCGCACTCGATCGCGTTCCGCGCGATGGCGCTGACCAACATCTCGGTCAAGCTGGCCCGCAGCGGCGACCTTCCGGCCGATCTGCGCGGGCCGCTGCTCGCCGCGCTCGGTCGGGCCGGCCGGGCGCTGGCCGACCCGGTCAACTACGAGGGCAACCACAACCACGGCTTCAGCGAGGCCGCTGCGCTGCTCCTGCTCCAGCGGGTGTTTCCGCAGCTCGAACCGGACGGCAGCTGGGGGCACCTGGCCCGCGCGCGGCTGGCCGGCTTCATGACGCAGATCGTCGATGCGGACGGCGTCGAGATCGAGAAGTCGCCGTTCTACCACTTCTACGTGCTGGACTTCGCGCTCGCGCTGCAGAACTGGGGACGCCGGACCGGGACCGCGTTGAGCCCCGGCTTCGACGACCGCACCCACGGAATGCTGCGGTACGCCACCGACATCACCTGGCCGGACGGATCGATCCCGCTGTTCGGCTCGTCGGTCCGGCTGCGTCCCGAGCGCTCCGCTGAGCTCTACGCGCCGCTCAACCACCCCGAGTTGGCGTACGTGCTCTCCTCCGGCGCCGCCGGACGTCCACCGGCGGCCCGCGCCGTGCTCTTCCGGACGTCCGGGCAGGCCGTGCTCCGTGCGGTCGCCCCCGGCCGACGGGACGCCCGGAACCGGACCCAGCTCCTCGTCGACGTCGGGCCGCCGCGGACCACGCACAGCCACCCGGCCGCGCTGGCGCTGCTCTACTACTCCGCCGGGCGGGAGTTGCTGCCCGACTCGGGCCTCTACACCTACGCCAAGGGCTCGGCCGCCGACTACTTCCGCGAGGCCCGCGCCCACAACACGGTCGTCGTCGACGGGCGCCCGAACGGACCCGGGCCGGTCCGAGCCGGCCGGACGCTGACCGGGCCGACCTGGGCCTACCAGTCCGGGGCCGCAGCCGTGTACCCCGGCGTCCTGCATCGGCGCGCGGTGCTCCTGCTCCGACAGGATCTGGCCGTCGTCGTCGACCGGCTCACCGGAGCGGGGGTGCACGATTACGCGCAGCACTGGCACCTGTTCCCGGGCGCGCGGGTGGTGTCCGGGCCGACGCTGACGACCGCCTACGACCAGCGGGACGAACCCGTGCTGCAGATCCGGCAGGCGATCGGGTCACGGGTCAAGGATCAGTTCGGTGAGCAGCGGCCGATGCAGGGCTGGCACTCGGCGGAGTACGGCAAAGCCGTCCGCAACCATGCGGTCAGCTACTCGGTCACCGGACGCACCGCCACCTACGTCACGCTGCTCGCCTCCGGCCGGTACGCGAGCCGTCCGACCTCGCTGAGAACACGCATCAACGGCGACGCCGTGCGGGCGAGCGTCTGCGCGGACGGCGTCCGGCTCGCGGCGACGATCACCGCTGCACCACGGGAGACCGTCGCGGTCACCACCGCGGGGACGTGCGATGTCGACTGAGGTCACCGAGCGACCGGAAGAGACCGACGGGCTCCGGCAGACCGTGCGCCGGGTGCTGGCGCTGGTGGCGCTCCTGCCGCTCACCGTCATCCTCGCGGTCAAGGCGGCGCAGCTCGGGGACCAGATGCTGGTCAACATCTACGGGATCGGCGTGCTCGGCTCGACGATCCTGGTGATGTACCTGTCGTTCAGCAACTACCGCGACCCCTCGGTGGACGCGCCGGACGCGACGTACTTCCCGCTGGTCACCTGCCTGGTCGCGGTGAAGGACGACGTCGCGGTGATCGAGCGCACGGTCCGTTCGCTGCTCGACCAGACGTACTCGCGGCGCGAGGTGGTCGTCGTCGACGACTACTCCACCGACGGCACCCGGGAACTTCTCGCCGAGCTGGCCAGGACGCTGCCGTTCGACTATCTCCCGCTGGAGCGCAACGTCGGCAAGAAGCGGGCGCTGGTCGCGGGTGCCGAGCGAGCCAGCGGCGACATCCTCGTCTTCACCGACTCCGACTGCGTCCTCGAACTCGACGCGGTCGAGCGGTGCGTGCTCGCGTTCGGGGCGCATCCGGGGCTCGGTGCGGTCAGCGGACACAACCGGGCACTGAACGCCGACGTCAACCTGCTCACCCGGGTGCAGGACGTCTGGTACGACGGGCAGTTCGGCATCGCGAAGGCCGCCGAGTCGGTGTTCCGCTCGGTCACCTGCGTCTCCGGCCCGCTCGCCGCGTTCCGCCGGGAAGCGGTCTGGAACTACTTCCCGGCCTGGGCGGGCGACCGGTTCCTGGGAGCTGAGTTCCGATTCGCGACCGATCGGCAGCTCACCGGATACGTGCTCGGTCAACGCTGGATCGGACGCAAACTCAAGCGGCAGCACGCGGACTCGCCGTTCGTGCGGGACGTCGACTACCCGGAACGCGAGTGGGGCGTCGCGTACGTCCGCTCGGCTCGCGCGTGGACGAACGTTCCGGAGTCGTTCCGCAGCGTGTTGAAGCAGCAGATCCGGTGGAAAAAGTCTTTCATACGCAATATGTGCTTTACCGGACTCTTCTACTGGCGCCGCGGCCCCTTGCCGGCGTTGCTGTTCTACAGCCACGCCACCTGGGTCCTGCTCGCGCCGGTGATGGCGTTCCGGCATCTCGTCTGGCTGCCGCTGACCGGCGGGCTGTTCATCACCGCGCTCTACCTCTGCGGCGTCCTGCTGAAAGGGTCCGTCTGGGCGCTCGGCTACCGGATCCAGAACCGCGGCGACCACCGCTGGGTGTACCGGCCGCTGATGAGCCTGCTCTCGGCCACGGTGCTCTCCTGGTTGCTGGTGTACGCGGCCCTCTCGCTCCGCAGGAACGTCTGGTCCCGCGGATGAGGGCTCGGTGGCGACAGGTGGGCCGCGCGGCCGCGCAGGCCGGTGCGCTGCTGCTCGTCTGCGTGCTCTACGTCGTGGTCGTGACCCGCGGCCGTCCGTCGGACTGGGTCGACTGGAGCGGCCCGTGAGGACTATCCGACGTGGATCGCTCGTCCGTGCGGTGGCCGGTGGGGTACTCGCCCTCACCGGGCTGGCGGTGCTCGCGCTGCCCGCGATGACCTATCGATACGTCCGCACCGAGGTCCGGGTCGCCGACCGCTACCCGGCCCCGGCGCTGCCCCCGCTGACCGCCGTGGAGCGAGCCGAGTACGCCGCGGCCGCGGCGCGCCCTGGCCGCTCGTTCGTGGTGCTCGGTTACCACGACCTCGGTACGGCCCGGGAGCCGCTCGCGTCCGGCTCCGCGCCGCTCACGGTCCCGGTCGTCGCGCTCGCCGCGCAGCTCCGGATGCTCGCCGCCGGCGGCTACCGCTCGGTGACCGCCGAGGACGTCGCGGAGGCGCTGGCCGGACGTCGTCCGCTGCCCCGGCGGGCGGTGCTGCTGACGTTCGACGGTGGTCACGCCCGCACCTGGACGCACGCCGACGCAGTGCTGGCGCGCTACGGCTTCTCGGCCGTGGTGTTCGTCGATCCGGCGCGGGTCGGCGAGCGGCGGTTCCTCAACTGGGAGGAGCTCGCGGCTATGGTCCGCACCGGGCGCTGGTCGGTCGGCGTCGATACGCCGAGGGCCGCGGCGCCGGTCGCGATCGACGCCCGCGGTACCCGGGTGAGCGGATTGCTGGCCCGTCGCTGGCTGTCCGACGAGTCGCGCCGGGAGACGGCCGCCGAGTACCGGCGGCGGATCGGCCGCGCGCTGTCGGAGGCGCGGGCGGCGCTCACCGACCACGGGCTGCCGCGGCCCGCGCTGTTCTCCTACCCGTTCCAACCCGGATATCCGTTCGACCGGGCACCCGCCGGTATCGGCGACCTGGCGCCGGTCGTGAACCAGCACTTCGCCGGCGGGGTGCTCTCGACCAGCCCGGACCGCGGCGTGGACGCCTGGTGGACCGACCGCCGGCTGCTGCCGCGGTCGGTCGTGTACGGCGCGACCTCCGAGCGTCTGCTCAATGCGCGCCTCGCCGAGAGCGCGGCCGGGAGCGCGGCCGAATGAGGGCGGTGGTGGCGGTCGCTGCACTGGTGCTGCTCCTCGCTGCGGACGCTAGGGAGCTGGGCATTCGTCCGGCCGGGGCGGTGCGGCTGGTCGCCAACGAGTACGGGCACGGGATGAGCGGGGCGTCCTGGGTGGCCACCAGCGGTTCGCTGTTCACGTCCGGGGACGCGTTCTGGTCGGGGCGGCCGGACGTCCGGCGACCCGGGGCGTCGTCGGCTTTCGGAACGAACTCGGCCGTACTCCGCGTGGTCGGCCGGGAGCCGGTCGCGGCGAACGTCGTCGTCTCGCTGGACGTCCGTCCGGTCGCGCTGGTCAGCGGGGCGGGTCACCCCCGGCGGGCGTTCGACGGCGTGCACCTGCTCGTGCGGTACCGGTCGCCGTCGGAGACGTACGTCGTCTCGCTGATCCGCCGGGACGGCCAGGTGGTGGTGAAGAAGAAGGTGCCTGGTGGGCCCAGCTACGGCGGGACCTACGTGACGCTCGGCGCGCACCGGATGGGTTCCGGGTCGGGCGGCCGGGCGGCCGGGGGACCAGCGCGCTGGCGCCGTGCCGAGGTGAGCACGACCGACGTGCTGGGCGGCGTCCGGATCCGGCTGCGGATGGACGGAAAGACCCGGCTCGACGTCGTCGACCGCGGCCTCGGGGGTCCGGCGCTGTCCGGGCCCGGCCGGATCGGCGTCCGGGGCGACAACTGCGATTTCTACGTCCGTGCCCTCACCGTGCGTCCGCTCGGTGATCGCGCGTTCTCCAAGGGGGAGACAGGATGAGGAGGCTAGCGCGTGCCGCGTGCGTGAGCACCGGCGCGGCGGCGGTGCTGCTCTGTGGCTCGGGTACACCGGCCGCCGCGGACGACGGTTGGGGATCGCCGTGGGAGGTGCCGAGCGAGTGGGAGGTACCGCAGACCGTCGGGGATCACCAACCGGGCTGGGCCGGGGGGTGGGCCGATCCGTGGAGGTGGGGTGCGGACGCGCCGGGCCCGGAGGACGGCTCGGTGTCGGCCGCCGACGCCCGGCAGGAGTGGCACGAGCGGCGCAACCGGATGCGAGCGCGGGAGGAACAGCGGCGGAGCGGGTGGCCGCTCGCGCACCGGCCGCCCGAGTACTACTGGCCCGGACGTCCCGCGGCGCGTTCGGCCGGTCAGCCGGCGGGTCAGCGCGCGGCGGCCCAGCAGGCCGCTCCCCAACGAGCCGCGGCTCAGCGCGCGGCGGCTCA